>CAZADU010000492.1:0-1607 GCA_964483945.1 uncultured bacterium | reverse complement strand
CCGCGAAGTGGCCGTGGCGAACCAGCTGACGGGCGGCGCTGCGCGAGGCAGCGAGGCCGAGGCGGAACACCACGTTGTCCATACGACGCTCGAGCATCTGAAGCAGCACCTCGCCAGTCACGCCCTTGGCTTCCGTCGCCTTGGCAAACGTGTGGCGGAACTGACGCTCGAGCAGCCCGTAGATGCGGCGGGCTTTCTGCTTTTCGCGCAGCTGGGTGCCGTAGTTCGTCTCTTTCGCGCGCCGACTCTTGCCATGCTCGCCAGGGGCGTAGCCACGGCGCTCGAACGCGCACTTGTCGGTGAGGCAGCGGGCGCCCTTCAGGAACAGTTTCATCCCCTCACGCCGGCAGAGCCGGCAACGGGCATCGTGATAAACGGCCATGCTCGGGTTCTCCTAGACGCGGCGCCGCTTGGGAGGGCGGCAACCGTTGTGCGGGATGGGCGTGACGTCCTTGATGGCGGAAATCTCTAGTCCCGCCACTTGAAGCGAACGGATGGCAGCTTCGCGGCCGGAGCCGGGGCCTTTGACCCACACCTCGACGCGCTTGAGACCCATGCTGATTGCGTCCCGCGCGCTGGCCTCGGCGGCCACCTGTGCGGCGAACGGCGTGCTCTTGCGCGAGCCCTTGAAGCCGGCCTTGCCCGAGCTGGCCCAGCTGATGGTGTTCCCGTCCGTGTCCGTGATCGTGATGATGGTGTTGTTGAAGCTCGCCTGCACGTGGGCCACACCATTCGTGCCCACCTTGCGGTCGCGCTTCTTGCCCTTCTTGACGTCAGCCACGTGTGTCCTCCTGGCTCCTACCCCGGGCCATTCCCGGGCTCCAGAGCGCGATCAACCCTTCTTACCAGCCTTCACCTTCTTGCCGCCGACGGCCATCTTCTTGGGGCCCTTACGCGTGCGCGCATTCGTCTTCGTGCGCTGGCCGCGAACCGGAAGGCCGCGGCGGTGCCGCAGGCCCCGGTAGGCACCGATGTCCATCAACCGTTTGATATTCATGGCGTGCTCGCTGCGGAGCGCGCCCTCCACCTTGTGCTCACGCTCGATGAGATTGCGCAGCTTGCCCGCGTCCTCGTCGCTCAGCGCCTTCACCCGCGTATTCGGGTTCACGGCAGCCTTCTCGAGCAGGCGCTTCGCCGTGGTGGGGCCGATGCCGAAGATGTAGGTCAGCGCGACTTCGATGCGCTTTTCCATTGGGAGATCGATGCCTGCGATGCGTGCCACCGTTCTTCTCCTCTCAGCCTTGACGCTGCTTGTGCCGCGGGTTGCGGCTGCAGATCACACGAATCACGCCCTTGCGACGCACCACCTTGCAGTGCTCGCAGATCTTCTTCACGGACGCACGAACCTTCATGACCGCTTCTCCCTTCAGCGCGCGACGGCGCTACTTGTACCGATACACGATCCGGCCGCGAGACAGGTCGTATGGGGACATCTCGACCGTCACCTTGTCGCCCGGCAGGATCTTGATGAAGTGCATCCGCATCTTGCCCGAGATGTGGGCGAGCAGCCGGTGGCCGTTCTCCAGCTGCACGCGGAATGTCGCGTTCGGGAGCGCTTCGACCACGGTGCCCTCGACTTGGATGCCTTCTTCCTTCGCCAATCGCGT
>CAZADU010000491.1:0-3936 GCA_964483945.1 uncultured bacterium | reverse complement strand
TTCACCCAGGCCCCGATGGTCCGCTCGAGCCGCCGCATGGCGGCCGAGACGACGCTCCCGGCCTGGATCGCCCCCCTCCGCAGCACCTCACCGGACACTCGCAAGGAGAGCCGATAATGAATGCCCTGTCCGCTGTTGCCGCCTTCTACCGGGAAGGCGGGTTGTTCATGCACGCGGTACTCGCGATCGGCCTGATCGTCGGCGCGATCATCGTGGAACGCTTCTTCGTGATCACGAAGGCCATGAGCATCAACGCCCGGACGTTCGTGGAGACGATCGTCGGGCACGCGCGCCGTGGCGACTGGAACAGCGCCCGTCTCGCCGCGATGCAATACAGGACGCCGCTCGCACGCGTCGCCCAGGCCATGCTGGAATCCGGCGCGCAGGACGAAGAGGGCTTGCAGCGAGCGGCCGACGACGCCACGACGCTACAGCTGCCGGACCTCTCCAAACGCCTGTCCTGGTTGGGCCTGCTCGCGAACTCCGCCACGCTCATCGGTCTGCTCGGGACGATCACCGGTCTCATCACCGCCATCGCGGGTGTGGGCGAAGCCGATGCCGCCACGCGTTCGGCCCGTCTCTCGGCCGGCATCTCTGAAGCACTCCACTGCACCGCGTTCGGCCTCACGGTCGCGATCCCGACCCTGATCGTGCAGGGCTGGTTCATCAGCCGAGTCGAGGAACTGGGCGACCACATCGACCAGCTTGCCATCCGCCTCGGCAAGGTCATGTCCGCCCCCGCCCAGTCCGCGAGGCCGAGTGTGCTGCCGATGCAGCAGCAGAGCGCGGCCGCACCCCTGCGCCGGGTCGCGGGCGACAACGGGAGGGCCTGAGCCATGGCCGGTCGTCACTCGAAACGCGGCAAGGGGTTGAAGGTCGAGACTCCCGAGCTCGAGCTGATGCCCATGCTCAACGTGTTCATCTCGATCATCCCGATGCTTCTGCTATCGGCGGCGTTCGTGCAGCTGGCGGTGATCGAGACCGGCCTGCCGGCGTCGGCGGCTACTGTCGTGCCGGCCGAGGCGAAGCCCGACGCGCTACCGCCGGTCCGGATCTTCATTCGTGCCTCCGACTACATCGTGGAGAGCGCCGGCTCGCCGTCGCGCGCGATCCCCCGCGGCCAGGTCGCGGGTACTGCGGGTGAGCCAGGACGGCTGCAGCTCGAAGCACTGCTGCGCACGATCGCGGCGCGAAACGAGAAGAAGCCCGAGGTGCTCATCGTGCCCGGGGCGCGGACCCGTTACGAAGAGATCATCTTCGTCATGGATCTGGCGCGCGCCGCGGGCCTGCCGGACGCCGTGCTCGCCGACGCCGAACCGGGAGCGGTCTGACATGCCCAAGCTCGTCTCGCGCCGACACCGCGCTCGCGCCGGCCTCAAGGCCAGCGCCAGCGTCAACCTGATCTCGATGATGGATATCCTGACCGTGCTGTTGCTGTTCCTGCTGAAGAGTTACTCGGCCGGCGGCGAGGTGATGGTGCCGCAGCCGGGCGTGAAGCTGCCCGAGTCCACGGCCGAGTCCATGCCGCAGGCGTCACTGATCATCTCGATCGACGGTGACGTCATCAAGCTCGGCACCGAACGCGTCGCCTCGGTCGCTGAAGTCACTTCGAGCAGCGACAGCGGGATCCCGTCGCTGGCCGAGCGCCTGCCGGCGGCCGCCACGGTCGCAGGAGCGCACGAGAGCAAAAAGGGCACCGCCGTCACCATCCAGGGCGACCGCAACATCGAGTACTCGCTGCTGCGCAAGGTCATGTTCACTCTGAGCCAGAGCGGCTACGACAACGTCTCGCTCGCGGTCCTGCGAAAGGCGTGAGGTCATCGACATGAGCGCCGTCCGAACGAATCACTGGCTGTCGTCGCCCGATACGAGCGACGAAGGACTCTTCATTCGCTGCCTCGGCGGCTCCGCCATCGCGGGCGCGGTCTTCCTCGCCACGGTGATGCTGGCGCCGCTGCCCAAACACATCATGTCGATCGCCGCGAGCGACGCCCCGCGCGTGGCGCGCATCATGTTCGCGACGCCACCCGCATTGCGGTTGCCCCCGGTCGCCTCACCGCTCGGCGGAACGCCCGGCCTGCGGCCCGGCCCGGTCGGCGATGGCCCGCCGGAAGGTACCGGCTCCAAGCGCCCGCTCGCTGCGAAGCCGGGTCCCGGCACGGGGGTTCCCGGCGTCGGCGGTGGCAAAGCCACCTCGCCCGGACTTGGCACAGGCGAGGTTGGACGAAAGCGCGCGATGCAGGTCGCTTCTCAGTTGGACGGCGCGACCCGCGGGCTCGAGAACTCGCTGGCCAGCCTTGGGGACCTGGGCTCGGTCGGCTCCAGCAGTGGCAAGGGCAGTGCTGCGCTCGCGCGACGCGTCTCGTCGGTCGGTGGTGCGCGCAGTGACGCGCAGGTCGCCTCGGCCCACTCGGACATCGGCTCGGGCGTCGGTGGTAGCGCCGACCTGAGCGGCTCGTCCGTGCGCGGCGCTTCCGTCTCCGTGGGCTCGCTCGTGGGTGGAGTGGGCGGTGACGTGCTGGGTGGGGCCGGCCCTGGCCGAGGTGGGCTGGGCGGCGGCGGTGGCATGGGTGGGGGCAGCGGGGGCGGCGTCGGCACTGGAAACGGCGCGGGCAACGGCGGTTCCGGCGGCGGCGGGCTCGGCGGCAACGGCCTGCCCGCGGGCGGTGGCGGCGGCGGTGCGGGCGGCGGTCCGGGCGGATCCGGCGTCGCGGGCCCCGGCGTGTACCGCAGCAACGCCTCGCTCATGGCCGTGATCCAGAAGTACGCGGCCGGCATCCAGTTCTGCTACAGCAACGAGCTCAAGCGCAACGAGGGCCTGCAGGGCAAGCTCGTCGTCTCACTGGTCGTGAACGCGGCCGGCGAGGTCACACACGCCGAGGTGATCCAGAACACGATGGATTCGCCGGCGCTGTCCAAGTGCGCGCTGTCGCAGATCCGCGACTGGAGATTCCCGGCGATCCCTGCGGGCATCACGGCGTTCCAGGTGCCGTTCGTGTTCACGCCGCCGAACTGAGCCGCACGCGGATCGCGTGCATCCCGAACCGGCGCCCGCCTCTCGCGGGCGCCGGTTCGGGTCTGGTCCTCGTGAGCCGGCGATCCTGCCCGGCCAGCCACTCACGAGCCCGAGGCCCGCGAGCGTTCATGCAGGGTCCGGGCCAGTGTCCTGTCCCAGGAGTAGCTTGACCACAAAGGCTGCCGGGGCGCCCGGCCGGCAAGGCGTGACAACGATGTCGTATCAGTGGATACGTCGAGGAGGAGCAACGCAGCCGGCCGGGATGACACGGCGGCCGACTGGCAAGCTACTCCTGGGACAGGACACTAGGACTTCGCGGTGGAGTCCGCTGCCGCCGGCGCGGGCGTCGACTCGGTGACGCGCTTCATGCTCGCGAGCCCCGCCTCGAAGTCCTTGCCGATCATCGAATCCATGCTCGCGAACAACGACATCAGCTTGGTCATGAAGTCGGCCTTGCCGTCCATCGTCCACGTCACCTTGCTGCCCTCGCCTTCGGGCACGATGTCGAACCGGATGTCGGCGACCGAAGCGAACGGCTTGATGAACTCGAGACTCTCCGTCACGGAGGAGGGGGGCGTGCTCTCGGTGATCGTCATGCGGCCCTCGCCCGCTTCATTGTTGCCGACCCAGTGCAGCGAGGATCCCACGCCCGTGGCGGGTCCCGCGTAGTCAGTCTGCATGGCCGGATCGAGCTTCTGCCAAGGCGACCACTCGTGGAATCGGTGCAGGTCATCGACCAGCGCGTGCACCGTGGCGGGTGAGGCGGCCATCACCTCACTGCGCTCGACGTGATAAGAGTCGGGCCGAGTCGAGGCCACGCCGAGTAGCGCGATGCTGAACAGGGCGATGAACCCGAACAGACCCAGTGCGAGCTTGCGGATCATGCTGCCTCCTTTCAAGGAGCGGCCGGCCGTGCGCGT
>CAZADU010000490.1:0-6668 GCA_964483945.1 uncultured bacterium | reverse complement strand
CGCCCGCGGTCCCGGCGGGCGGTACCCGCGGGCGGTCCCGCCCGCCGGTACCCGCCGCTACCCGCGGGCAGGACCCGCGGCGGTCGCGCCCGCGGTTGACGCGCCCGCGGTTGACGCGCTCCAGAGCGCGTCCTACGGTCGACTGTCCAGACGTAGCGCCCCCACTCCCGGAGCCCCTCGTGCCGCTCGGCGACCGCCTTCGCATCGTGCAGGCCGACATCACCACGTTGGATGTGGACGCCATTGTGAACGCTGCCAACGTGGCGCTCATGCCGGGCGGGGGCGTGTGCGGGGCCATCCATCGCGCCGCGGGTCAGGAACTGAACGAGGCCTGCCGCGAGGTGGGGCCGTGCCCGACCGGCGAGGCGCGCATCACTCCCGGGTTCCAGTTGAAGGCCCGCTGGGTCATCCATGCGGTGGGCCCGGTGTGGATGAACGGCACGCAGGACGAAGACCGGTTGCTGGCGTCGTGCTACCGCTCGGCATTATCGCTCGCCGAGCGCCACGAGCTGTCCGAGGTGGCGTTCCCGGCCATCAGCACGGGCACGTTCAGCTTTCCGCTCCCGCGTGCCACCACCATCGCCCTGCGCGAGATCGGCGCAGCACTCGAGCGCTCGACCAAACTGCGCACGGTGACGTGCGCGTGCTTCGATGCCGCGGCGCTGCGAACTTACGAGGAGACGCGGCGGCTGCTGGACTTGTAGCCTTGGCCAGACGCACTCGGCCCTTGCGTGCGCAGCCCGCACGGGCGTAGGCTGGTCATTGGACCGGCTCCCCAGCGAACGCCGAGGTACCCAGTCATGCACACTCGACTCCGGCTCGCACGCGTCGTCGCGCTCATGTGCGCGGCGCTGCTCAGTCCGCTCGTCACCGGCGTGCAGGCTGAGCAACCGGCCGCGCGCACCGACAGCGCGAGCATCACGCGCTACAAACCCACCACCACGATCTGCCGCTAGGAGGACCGCAATGAGACTCCAACGTACTGCGATGACGGGTATTGTTTTGGGCCTGATGTTCGCTCCGGTGATCACCCCCGCGACGACCGCCGATGCCGCTGGGTTTGGGCCCCGAACCGACTATCCCGCCGGAGACTTTCCGGTTTCCATTGCGATGGCGGACTTGAACGGGGACAGCAAGCTCGATCTGGTGGTGGTGAATCAGGCCAGCGCAACGGTGTCCGTACTGCTGGGTGACGGTGCGGGCGGCTTCGGGGCCAAGACCGACTTCGCCACCGGGGAGTTCCCGTCCTCGGTCGCGATCGCTGACCTGAACGCCGACAACAAGCTCGACCTGGCCGTGGCGGCCACCGGCAACCATCCCTCGGGAGGCGATGCGGTTTCCGTGCTGCTCGGGAACGGGGATGGAACATTCGCCGCCAGAATCGACTACCCGACCGGGAAGTTTCCCCTGTCCGTGGCGATCGGAGACATGAACGGAGACCACATTCCCGACCTCGTCGTGGCTGCCTACCAACAGGATGACACTCCCGCCGACTTCTATGGCGCGGTGTCAGTGTTGCTGGGAAACGGAGATGGGACGTTCGATCCCAGAACCGACTATAAGGATCGGGCTCCCTATTCCGTCCGGTTGGGGGACGTGAACGGGGATGGCTATCTGGACGCCGTGACGCCGTGCACCGTCTGCGGGACTTCCAACGTGTTATTGGGCGATGGCGCAGGGGGATTGGGGCCCGAGAATCGGTACAACCTCGGGGTCAATCCGATCTTCACGGCGGTCGGCGATCTGAATGGCGACACCGACCTCGATCTCGTGAACTCGAACCTCATCGACAACACCATCTCGGTGCAGTTGGGTGACGGGACAGGCACCTACCCGACTCACACCGAATACGCGGTTTTTGCCCCCCGCGACGTGGTCATCAAGGACGTCGATGGGGATGGCAAGGTGGATCTGGTGGTGGGGGGCGACTTTACGTCCCATACGATGACCGTGTTCTATGGCGACGGCGCGGGGGGCTTCCCTGACCGGGAGGATGTTGCGACTGGAAACGCACCCATCTCGGTGGCCGCCGGCGAAGTGAACGGCGATGGCAAGGTCGACTTGGCGAACTCGAACTTCAATGAGCAGACCGCCTCCGTGTTCGTCGCGTTCCCCAACGATCCGCCCACCGTCACTATCAGTGGACCGGCCTCCGGGACCGTCGTGGCGGTCGGAACGCCGCTCGCGTTCACGGGCTCATTCACCGATGAGACCGGTGACACGCACACCGCGGAGTGGACGTTCGACAGCATCACCCAGCCCGGCTCGGTGAACGAGACGAACCAGACCGTGAGCGCGACCCATTCGTTCACCGACCCCGGCGTGTACTTCGTCACGCTCACGGTGACCGACAACCACGGGGAGTCCGGCTCCGCGACCACGGTGGAGGACCTGGACGCGATCGTGGTCGTCTACGACCCGAGTGGTGGGTTCGTCACAGGAGGGGGATGGATCGACTCGCCCGCCGGAGCGTACGTGGCGGACCCCGACCTCACCGGCAAGGCGAACTTCGGGTTCGAGTCCAAGTATAAGAAGGGCGCTTCGACCCCGAGCGGGAAGACCGAGTTCCAATTCAAAGTCGCAGGCCTCAGCTTCAGAAGTGCCGACTACGACTGGCTTGTCGTGGCCAACGCTCGTGCAATGTTCAAGGGGACGGGCGCGGTCAATGGCGCAGGTAGCTACTCGTTCATGCTCACTGCGATTGACGGGGCCATGCCAGGGGGTGGGGGTTCGGACAGGTTCCGAATCAAGATCTGGGACAAGATCACGGAGGCTCGTGTCTACGACAATCAACTCGACGCACCCGACGGGACGGATCCGATCACGACACTCGGTGGTGGTTCGATCGTGATTCACACCGGCGGAGCCAGCATGGCGAACTCGGTCCCCGGGGCGCCGGCCGCGGCGCAGCCGTCGTCGTTCGCCCTGCACCCGGCTGCTCCCAATCCGATGCTGCGGAACATGCAGGTTCGCTTCGACCTACCGTCCAGGAGCCACGTGAACCTCACGGTCTACGATCCAGCGGGCCGCCAGGTCGCCACACTCGCCGCTAGTGAGTTCGAGGCGGGACGCCATGCACGGGCATGGGATGGGCGCGACGGGTCACGGGCACCCGTCGGTCCGGGGATCTACTTCGTGCGCATGGAAGCGACGGGATCGACTGCCGGGAGCGGGTTCAAGGCGATCCGAAAGATCGTCGTCATGGACTAGAGTGCATCTCACGAACGCTCACGTAAGCGTTCTGCGCCCGACCGGCAGCATGGACGATACCGGTCGGGCGCGATTGCCCTCAGTGCTCCCCCTGGGATGCGTTTTCGGCAGGCTGCGGTATAGTCAGCTCTGCGCCGCGCGTGCGGCGCCGCGGCGCGACACTGCCGCCCACCTGTGCCACCGGAGACCTGTCATGCCGCTGTGCGTCTACCTGTGCTACACGCCCGGGTGCAACACCAAGATGGACCGTTGGATGCCGACGGCTGATGAAGGCGCGCTCGCGCGCTTCGAGTGCCCGCGCTGCGGCGTGGTCATGCAGTGCGCGTGGTCCGGTTCGCAGATGAAGACGCCGAACATGAAGGACGCGGCCGAGCTCAAGCCGCGCTGACGCGGCGTCCTCACGACGCCCGCGGCGGTCCCGGCGGCGTGGCGAGGATCATGTCGAGCGCCGCCAGGTGCCGGTCGATGACCTCGCGGTCGAGCGCCTGCGGCCGGGCGCGGAGATAGGCGCGCAGCGTCTCTCTCGCCTCGCGATAGCGGTCCATGCGATAGAGCAGCAGGCCGCGGTCCCGCAGTTCCGGCGGGTCATCGGGCGAGAGCAGCAACAGGCGTTCGATCGCCGACAGCGCGCCCTTATCGTCGCCCGCCTTGAGGCACGAGACCTTAAGATTGAACAGCAGACGCGAGATCATGCCACGCTTGCCGAGCGAGCGGATCATGCTGGGGTCGAACGGTACGGTGCCGCCCGTGGTCAGCTCGATCATGCGCCGGCAGTCCTCCTCGTGCACCGACACCGCGTGGTCGTACGGGTCGAGCAGCAGGTCGCCGGGCTCGCCGGTGAGCCGCACGAGGAAGTGGCCCGGGAACCCAACGCCCTCGAACGGGATGCCGAGCCTCCAGCCGATCTCCATGAACACGATGGACAGCGTCAGCGGGATGCCGAGCCGGCGCGACATCACCGAATGGAGCAGCGAGTTGGCTGGGCTGTAGTATCCGCGCACGTCGCCCTTGAAGCCCAAGTCCTCGTACATGAACGTCCGCAGCCGTGCGAGCCGCTGCAGGTTGTTCCACGAGGGGTCGAGACGGCGGCCGAGTTCGCCGGCCCACGCGTCGAGGCGGCCCATCTCGGTCTCGACGTCGAGGCTGAGGTCGTTCTCGGCGGCGACGAGCAGTGCCGAGCGCGCGAGGTCGATCTCGGACTCGGGGCGGCGGATCATCTCGAGGAAGCTCTGGCGGATGGAGGCGGGGTCGGTCATGGCGGTGTCACTGGACGCGGGTGCGAAGCTCGAGGTGCGTGACGCGGCGGGACTCCGGCGTGCGTTGCTCGCATGGTACCGGAAGCACCACCGCAAGTTGCCCTGGCGTGCGTCCCGTGACCCCTACCGCATCTGGGTCTCGGAGATCATGCTGCAACAGACGCAGGTCGCGACCGCCGTCCCCTACTACGAGCGCTTCCTCGAGAGGTTCCCGGACGTTGACGCACTCGCGCGCGCTCGCAGCGCCGACGTCCTGGCCGCCTGGGCGGGGCTGGGGTACTACCGCCGTGCGCGTCATCTGCACGAGGCGGCCGGCGTCGTGGTGCGAGAGCATGCGGGGCGCGTTCCCTCCGATCCCCGCGCGTTCGCGGCGCTGCCCGGGGTGGGCCGCTACACGCTCGGCGCGGTGCTCAGCATGGGTTTCGGTCGGCCGCTTCCGGTGCTTGATGGCAACGTGGCGCGGGTATTCTCGCGGCTCACCGCCGCCCCCGTGTCGGTGAAGCGGCCCGCGGATGCGAAGCGGCTCTGGGCCATGGCCGAATACCTGATGCCCGCCGGCTCCCGGTCGCCTCGCGGGTCGCACCAACCGGGGCAATGGAACCAGGCGCTCATGGAACTGGGCGCGCTGGTGTGCACGCCGCGCGCACCACGCTGCCCGGCTTGCCCGGTGCGCGCGCAGTGCAAGGCGCGCGCACGCGGCGTGCAGCACGAGCTGCCGCCCGCGGCCGTGCGGCGAGCAGTCGAGCGCGTGCGGCGCGCGGTCGCGTGTGTCTGGGACCGTGGCCGGTTGCTGGTGGCGAAACGCGATGGCCCGCTGTTGGACGGGCTCTGGGAGCCACCGGGCACGGACCTGGCGCGCGGCGAGGATGCCGCGGCGGCACTCGCGGCGCGCCTCGCGGAACTCGGTGTGCGCGCACGCATCGCCGACACGGGGCGGCGCGAGCGGCACACCATCACGCACCGCGACATCACGGTGGACGTGTGGGAGGGCGTGCTCGCAGCACCCGCGCCGCGAAGAGTGGGGCTTGCGTGGGTGCGGCCGGAGCTCGCGAAGCTTCAGGAGCCGCTCAGCGCCCTCGCGGCGAGACTTCTGGCGGCGGGAGCAGCCGGCGGTTCGGCGAGCGGCGGCCCGGAGGGCGCCGCTATGAGAGGTCGCGCCATCCTCGGGCGCGGCGCAGCCCTGAAACGTCGCGGCGCCCGCGCCGAGGCGCGGGCGCCACGTGGCACCCCAAAGATCAGCCGAGCTTCGCGACGAGGGTGATGTTCGCGTTCAACAGGCGCGATACGGGGCAGCCGGCCTTGGTGCCCGCTGCGATCTGCTGAAACTGGGCGTCGTCGATGCCGGGCACCGTGGCTTCGAGCTCCAGGGCCGACGATGTCACCGTGGCCTTGCCGTCCACCGGCTCGATCGTGACCGTGGCCTTGACCACGATCCGCGTGGGCGTGAAGCCCGCCTTGCCCAGGTCGCCCGAGAGTGCCATGGCGAAGCAGCCCGAGTGCGCAGCGGCGATGAGCTCCTCGGGCGTCGTACCCGCGCCGGCCGCACCCTCGAAGCGTTTCGCGAAGTTGTAGGGAATGTCGCTGAACGCGCCGTTGGCGGCGCTGACGCGGCCTTTGCCTTCCTTCAAGCTGCCTTCCCAGACGGACGATGCGATGCTCTTCATGTGGGGGTTCTCCTGCTCTGTGGTTGAGGGGTGGGGTAGGGCAGGGTAGAGGAGAAGGGGCGCCGACGCATAGGTTGTGCCGCCGCCGGCCGGCGAGGGGCCAGAAGAAGGAGTCCTCCAGATTCCATGCGACCTGGCCCTCGTTCTCGGAGTGGATTGCGCGCTTCGTCGTGATCGTTCTCCGACCGCACGGCGACCTCATACGCTTCGCGGCGAGGTCGCTCGGGCGGGGGAAGGCCATTGCCCATCGTTGGGAGCGGCGACTAGGCTCCCCAGCGGAGACTTGGTCGTTCCGGTTGCAGCCGGGAATCCACAGGGTCTGTTACCATCCATGTCCCGTGGCCGTCGGGAGGATCACATGATCGCGTTGACATTGGTGGTTCGAAGATATGCGCCATTCGCCAGCTTCGGCGGCGGATATGAAGGCGACAATCGAGGGTTCTCAACGAACCTCCGCGAGACAGCGCGAACCATCGCGGTGGTCGAGTTCTTCCCGGGAGGCTCCTTGCCGCCAGTGGCGCATGGCAGGAGTTCCGGT
>CAZADU010000489.1:0-1718 GCA_964483945.1 uncultured bacterium | reverse complement strand
GAATGCCCTGTCGGGATCGTCGAGCACGACGATCACGGTGAGCAACGTGGACCGCGCTCCCACGGTGAGTGCACCCGCGACCGCCGGCGGTCCGGAGAACTCGCCGATCGTGGTGAATGTGAGCGCGTCCGACCCCGACGGCGATGCGATCGGGACGTTCTCGGCCACAAACCTGCCCGAGGGCGCCTCGTTCACGCCCGGCGCCGGCAACACCAGCGGTTCGCTCAGCTGGACTCCAGGTTTCAGCCAGGCCGGGACCTATCCGGTGACGTTCACGGCCAGCAACAGCCTCTCAGGCTCGTCGAGCACGGTCATCACCGTGGGCGACTTGGACCAGGCTCCGGTCGTGACCGCGCCGTTCACCGCTTCGGGGCCAGAGAACGCGCTGATCGAGGTGAACGTGACGGTGGCCGACCCCGATGCGCATCCGATCACCTCGCTCACGGCCACGAACAAGCCGGCCGGCGCGACGTTCACGCCCGGCGCCGGAAACACCACGGGGACGCTCAGCTGGACCCCCACCTTCGGACAGGAGGGCAGCTACACCGTGACCTTCACCGCGACCAACGCCCTCTCGGGGTCGTCGAACACGGAGATCACGATCGGCAACGTGGATCGCGCACCTGAGTTGACCGCGGTGGCCACCGCGTTCACGGTCGCCAGTGCGCCGCTGGCGGTGGTCGTCACCGTGTCCGATCTGGATGGTGATCCCATCACCCTGCTCACCGCCACGAACCTGCCGCCCGGAGCGACCTTCACCCCGGCGGAGGGGAACCGCTCGGGACGTTTCGACTGGACTCCCACGCTGGGCCAGGAGGGCGGTTACACGGTGACGTTTGACGCGAGCAATAGCCTGTCGGGCAGCTGCAGCACCGTCATCACCGTGGGCACGGCTTCGACAGGGGTCGGACCCACTGAACTGGCACTGCTCCGCCCGGCCCTCTCCCCCAGTCCGCTGCGCACGCGCGCCACGCTCAGCTTCCGGGTGTCGCACGCGGGACCCGTCGAGGTGGAGCTCCTGGACCTGAGCGGACGACGGGTGCGCCAGCTTCTGAGCACGCGCGACGCGGCGGCCGGAATCATCCAGGTTCAGATCGACGGTCGCAGTGATCGTGGTGATCAGCTGCCGTCGGGCGTGTACCTGTACCGGATCCGTGCGCCGAAGCAGGCCTGGACCGGCCGGCTGGTGATCACGCGGTAGCCTCTGCGTGCAAGTCGTTCGGGTCGCGGGGTATCTTGAAATGGATCGCGCCTCTGGCTCCATCCGCCGGAGGCGCCATTCGCTTCACAGATGCGCGTGCGTTCGCCAGGACAGGATCCCCGACCACGTGGATGTGCACGCGGTGACCGTTCGGCCGCTTCGGGGATTGGATTCGACACGGAGGCTCCAGAATGAGCAAGCCCTTCAGCACATGCCGGATCCTGCTGCTCGCCTCGCTCAGCCTTGCTCCCACGTCGGCCACAGCTCAGACGACGGGCACCGCACGGGCGTCGATCAGCGGCCGGATCCTCGACTCCCAGTCGCGGGAGCCGGTTGGGCAGGCCGAGGTCCTTATCGTGAGGACGGGTCCCCGTGCTTTCACCGAGGACGACGGGCGATTCGTCCTCGAAGGCGTCGCCGCGGGTCCCTGCACGCTGAGCGTGACCCGCATGGGATGGGCCCCGCTTCGCCGTCCGCTGAACGTCGCCGAAGGCGCCTCGCTGAACTTCGAGCTGCA
>CAZADU010000488.1:0-3663 GCA_964483945.1 uncultured bacterium | reverse complement strand
GCGCAGTTCCAGCACGTCGCCGCGGTAGTAGGGAGCCTGGACCGCGGAGCCCGGCCGCCACACGGGAAGCCCCAGGGGCACGGCATGGACGGGGCCCGGCACGGACGCGAGGCCCACGGCCGACGTCACGGCAAGCCCCACGGCGAGAACGAGGTGCGAAGCGAAAGGGTTCCGGCGCATGAAGGGGTGCGTGACCCGCGGGACGATTCAGGTTCAGCTTCAGGGTCAGGCTCACTCTATGTTATCGAGCCCCGTGCCCGGCCGCCAGCGCCGAGCGACGCCGTGCGGCGAGACGCCGGAGCACTTGGGCATGCTCCTGACCCGGTCGCGCACGTTTCAGCTGGACACGCCGTGCCATCCGGCCGATGCCCCGGGCCACGGCCGCACACACGCCTGACGGCAGCGGCCCAGACCTTGACGTCCCTCGCCGGCGCCGCGAGACTCGTTCTGAAGCGACGAATCCCGCGCACCCGATCCGCACTCCCTCACCGGTATGGAGATCATGGCAGACACCGATCGTGACCGGCTTCGCCAGATGTTGCTCGACCGTTCCATGCGCTTTGGTGAGTTCGTCCTGAGCTCGGGAGCGACCTCGAATTACTACATCGACGTGCGCAAGACGAGCCTGCACCCTGTGGGGCTCAAGCTCATCGCGAAACTGTTCTGGGAGCAGCTCCAGCAGGACCAGATCACCGCCATCGGCGGCCTGACCCTGGGTGCGGACCCGCTCGTGGCCGGTGTGATGTGGTTGAGCCATGAGGCCGGCAAGCCGCTCGAGGGATTCCTCGTGCGCAAGATGCCCAAGGACCACGGCATGCGTGGCCAGGTCGAGGGCAATCTGGCAGGGCACAAGCGCATCGCCATCCTGGATGATGTCATCACCAGCGGTGAGAGCGTGCTGATCGCGGCCGAGGCGGCCGAGTCGTACAAGGCCGAGGTCGTGCGCGTGCTGACCGTTGTGGACCGCGAGCAGGGTGCGGCCCAGATGTTCCAGCAGCACGGCTACCCCTACACCTCCCTGTTCTCGATCGGCGACCTCCTGCCCGCCCAGAAGTAACCCGGAACACCCCCGCGATTCCTTAGCTATTCACGGGGGCCCCCCCTTCCGTGAGACAGGACGAAACCCTGGCCTTCCGCCTGCCGATAACCCGGCGAGCGGTATGCACACGGATGTCCCACCCCACCGGGGAATCATGATGTTCGAACATCACTTCGGCCTGCGCGAGAATCCGTTCCCCGCGGGTCATCAGCTCAAGTTCGTCTACCCGAGCCGTGAACATCAGGAAGCGCGCGCCCACTTGCGCTATGGGATCGAGAACCGCGAGCCCTTCCTGTTGATCACCGGCGAGGTCGGCACGGGCAAGACCACCTCGCTCTATGACGCGCTCAACGAGTGGGGTGATCGCGTCGCCGTTGCCCTGATCACGAACTCGTCGCTGACCCGGCAGGAGATGCTCGAGGAGATCTGCCTGCGCTTCGGCCTGACCGTGGCACCCAACTCGAGCAAGCCCTCGCTCATGGTGGCGCTCGAGAAGCACCTGATCGCCGTGCGCGCCAAGGGCGAGCACGCGGTGCTGATGATGGACGAGGCGCAGAACCTGTCCATGGATCTGCTCGAGGAGATCCGGCTGTTGTCGAACCTGGAGAGTCGCGGCGACAAGCTGCTGCAGATCTTCCTGGTCGGCCAGCCCGAACTTGAGGCCCACCTGGCCCGGCACGAGCTGCGCCAGTTGCGCCAGCGCATCACCGTGCACTACCGGCTGAACCCGCTCTCGCCCGACGAGACGCTGGGCTACATCCACCACCACATCAATGTGGCCGGCGGCAGTGGCGTGCAGGTGTTCTCGACCGAGACGTGCCGCGAGATCTACCGCCTCACGCACGGCATTCCGCGTGAGATCAACACGCTGGCCTCCTCCTCGCTGATCGCCGCGTACGCCGACAACTCGTCCGGCGTGAGCGTGGAGCACGTGGCGGCCGTGGCACGCGAGGGCGACTTCAAGAGCGTGCTCTCGGGCCCGACGACGCGTCCGACCGAGCCCGAGCGCGCCCCGGCACCCCGACCCGTCGCGGCGATGCCGACGCCGCCGCCCCCGCCGACGCCCACGCCGCGACCGCAGATCGTGCCGACGCAGCCACCTTCGCAGCCGTGGCCGGCCATGCCGCAGATGCACACGGAGCCGGCTGCACCGCCCGCGCTGGAACCCGTCGCACAGCCGACGACTTTGCCGCGGCCGACGCCCGAGGTGACGCCGATCTCCGCCGTCTCGCCGTACGCGCCCGCCGCCTCGGCCACTCCGCAGGCCCCGCCGGAGCCGCCCCGTCCGCTGTATCGCGAGCGCGGTGAGTTCTCGAAGGGCGTGGTGGCCGCGATGCGCAGAAGCGACACCCCGCCGGCCCCCCCGGCACCCGTGGCCAAGCGCCACACGTTCGCCACACCACCACCTCCCGCGCCTTTGCCTCTGCCCCTGCCCCTGCCGAACACGAATGATGTGGACCGCGTGCAGCCGGCGGCCCCACCGCGCGCTGTGGACGACTACTCGGGACTGCCGCCTCGGCTGCGCGAGCGGCTCGAGCGCGAGATGTCCAAGGACGAGAGCGGTGCGGCACCCATGCGCAACGGGCTCATCGCCGTCTCGGTGCTGGCCACGCTCGGCATCGTGCTGATCCTGATGCAGCGCTTCGGTGCGATCGACGTGCCGCTGCTTCGCGGTGCCGCCGGCACGCACGCGAACGGCTCCGCCGCTGATGGCCCCGAGGGCCTGCTGACACCACCGGAGCCCACGACGCCCTCGCTCGCGACTCCTGCGGACCCCACGACCGCGCTGATCGATTCGCTGCGGCGCGAGGTGGAGTTCGCCAAGCATGCCGCCAAGCTGGAGACCGCTTCGAGCACGGATGTGAGCGTGCAGCCCGCACGTCAGCGACCGGTGCCAGCACCGCCGCCGGCGAGCACCACTGCTCCGTCGCCCGCGGCTGTGAAGAGCGCGCCCGTGACACAGACCCCGTCGTCCACGGCGGCCATACCCGCGGGCGCCGTCGCCTATGGCGTGGGCGTCGCCTCGTTCCTGGACGAAGACCGCGCGGTCACCGAGCGCGACCGTTACGCAGCGGACACCGTGCTGCCTGCCGTGGTGGTGCCCTACACCGACGCCGGCACGACCATGTATAGAGTGGTGCTCGGCCGCTGGGGCAGCTCCAACGAAGCCGAGCGCAACGCCAACACACTCATGGAGCGCGGCTTGATCAACGAAGCGCGCGTGGTGCAGCTGCCGCAGAAGTAGCGCGAACCGCTGGCTCAGTGAGTGCGACGCGGCCGCCCGGTGGGCGGCCGTCAGCGTTTGCGGCGGTGCCGGACCGCGCGCACTTGCCGAGCAGGGCTGCTGCCCCTAACTTCCCCGGGCTCTGAGCTGAGCATGCGTCCCCATCGTCTAGAGGCCTAGGACACTGCCCTTTCACGGCGGCGACACGGGTTCGAATCCCGTTGGGGACGCCAGAGTCGCGCCTCGCCTCGATCCTCGTTGGTACTGATGCGCGCCCTGCTCAGCGCCCGGCTGTCGCGCGCGCTCGCTCGGCCTTCGAAAGCGCGTCTTGGGCTTCGTCCACCAGATGACGCACCTCGGCGTCGGGGCGCGTGAAGGTCGCTCGCAGGACTTCCAGGTG
>CAZADU010000487.1:0-2423 GCA_964483945.1 uncultured bacterium | reverse complement strand
CCCATAAACCGTGTCGGTCGGGAACGCGATCACGCCGCCGCGGAGCATGGCGTGCGCCGCTGCATCCAACGCCGTTCGCTCAGGGCGCTCCGGGTCAACCTTCAGTATCTCCACGATCGCCTCATCGAACCGCTGACGCCATACGTTCGGCATGCGCTTCCAGCTTCCGCGCCAGTGCGACGTCGGCGACCGCGAGGATGCGCAGCGCGAGGAACGCGGCATTGCGCGCACCCCACGCCCCCACCCCGAGCGTGCCCACCGGCACGCCGGGAGGCATCTGCACGGTGGACAACAGCGCGTCGAAGCCGCCGAGGGGCGATGACGCGAGCGGCACGCCGAGCACGGGCAGGCGCGTGTGCGCGGCCATCGCGCCCGCCAGGTGTGCAGCCCCTCCCGCCGCGGCGACGATCACGCGCAGCCCGCGTGAACGAGCACCCTTCGCCCACGCCGCAGCGGCCTCGGGCGTGCGATGCGCCGAGCGCACGGCCACCTCGCAACCCACGCCGAACTCGGCCAGCACGCGCGAGGCCTCCTCCATCACGGCGCGGTCGGACTCGCTGCCCATCACGATGCCCACCCGCGCCCGACCCGGTCTTGCTGGCTTCGCCCTCGCGGCCTTCATGCCTGCCTCATCGCGGGTGCCGGGGTCGCCGCGATGTCGCCGCGACTACGCCAGCCCTCGCCCGAAAGTGCCGCCCGCGCGTCCATGAGCTTCGCGCGAGCCTCCTCCAGCGACGGCGCCGTGGCCGTGACATAGGCCGCCCGCCCGCCGCGAATGCTCCAGTCGTTGCCGTACCACTTCGTGCCGGCATGGAACACCAGAATGCCCTGCCGTTCCAGCGTGTCGAGTCCGCGGATCACCCCGGTGCCGGCCACCGCGTCCGGATAGCCCTCGTCCACGAGCGCCAGCGTCACCGCGGACCCGCTGGCGCGCCGCACCGCACCGGGCTCGAGCGCGCCGCGCGCCGCACTTGCCAGCAGCGTGCCGAGCGAGCCCTCGACGAGCGGCAGGATGCTCTGGGTCTCGGGATCGCCGAATCGCGCATTGAACTCCACGACCTTCACCCCGTCCGGTCCCAGCATCAGCCCGGCGTAGAGCGCGCCACGGTACGGTGTGCCGCGCGCCGCGAGCGTGCGCAGCACGGGTGTCACCACACGCTCACTGACCTCGGCCTCGACCGCAGCGGTCACGGCCATGCTGGGTGCGTAGGAACCCATGCCACCGGTATTGGGCCCGAGGTCGCCGTCGAATGCGCGCTTGTAGTCACGCGCCGCGGGCAGCAGCACGTGTCGCGTGCCGTCGCAGACGGCCATCACCGAGGCCTCCTCCCCCTCGAGGAACTGTTCCAGCACGATGCGCCGAGCGCTACCGCCGAAACGGTCGCCGGTGAGGCACTCGCGCACGAACGCCTCCGCCTCTGCGCGTGAGTCGGTGACGAGCACACCCTTCCCCGCCGCAAGCCCGTCGGCCTTGATCACCCAGCGCGGCGCGAAGCGGTCGAGCGCCGGCAGCGCCGTCGCGAGCGATTCGTGCGACTCGGCCGCGGCGGTGGGCACGCCGGCCTCGCGCATGACCTGCTTCGCGAACCACTTGCTCGACTCGAGTCGCGCTGCGTCGCGCGCGGCACCCGAGACCGCGACGCCCGCCTCGGCGAGCGCGTCGGCCACGCCCGCGGCGAGCGGGGCTTCGGGGCCTACGACCACGAGCGAGACCTGCTCGCGCCGCGCGAGCTCCACGACCGAGCGCGGATCCTCCGGATCCACGTCCAGCCGGCGGAACGAGCGAGACATGCCGTCATTGCCCGGCGCGACGAGCACCTCGGGCTGCTCGGGATCGCGCGCGAGCCGCCAGGCGAGCGCGTGCTCGCGCCCACCGGAACCGATGACGAGTATGCGTGGTGGCATGAGGTGCAATCGTAGGAGCGGCGTTCGAGGGGGGTCAAGCGCCGAGCATCCCGGCGGTGAGGGCGGCGAATCGCGCACGGCCCTCGCCTGCCGTCACCGCGCCGTCGGCCTGCCACAACAACGCGAGGTCGGCAGGGATCGTACGCTCCACCGCGAGCGCGAACACCATGGCCGCGGCCGCACCTCCTGCCGCGTTCGCCGCCGCCCAGTCCGCGCGCGTGCGCTGCGAGACAACGCCCGGGCAGAGGAGCCCCACACCGCCCAGGAGGCCGTCCGCGCCTGCGCTTGCCGGCCCCACCACCACCACCGCCTCGGCCTCGCGTAACTCGGAATCGAGCTCAATGGGAACGCCCTCCGGGCTCGAGCCGGTCACGAAGTTCGCATCGAGCGGGTCGTGAACCAGCACGGGCACGCCGAGTGCGTTGCGAAGCCTCACGGTGGTCTCGCGCGGCGGGCCCGGCAGGAGCGAGCCCAGCAGCACGAACTGCCGTCCGCGCGGCACGCCCACGGCGGCCAGT
>CAZADU010000486.1:0-1502 GCA_964483945.1 uncultured bacterium | reverse complement strand
GTGGGCGAGCTGGTGCGCGACTTCGAGCGCGAGCAGCCGGGCATCCGCGTGCACGTGCAGCAAGTGCCGTGGTCGGCCGCGCACGAGAAACTGCTCACGGCGCACGTCGGCGGCTCACTCCCCGACGTGGGCCAGCTCGGCAACAGCTGGATCTCGGAGTTCGGCACGCTGCGTGCGCTCATGCCACTCGACGCGATGCTCGCCGGGGCGGGGCTCGGTCGCGATGCCTACTTTGGCGGCATCTGGGACACGAACGTGCTGGACGGCACGACGTACGGACTGCCGTGGTACGTGGACACGCGGGTGCTGTTCTACCGCCGCGATCTGCTGCAGCGTGCGGGCTATCGTGAGATGCCCACGACCTGGGAGGGCTGGCGAGAGAGCCTGCGCGCGATCCGCCGGCTCTCGGGGGGGAAGCGCTACGGCGTGTTCCTGCCGACCAACGAATGGATGCAGCCGGTGGTGCTGGGGCTGCAGAGCGGCTCGCCGCTGCTCGCGGCCGGCGGCACGCGCGGTGCGTTCAGCCAGCCCGAGTTCCGGCGCGCGTTCACGTTCTACCTGAGCCTGTTCCAGGAGGGCCTGGCGCCCACACTCGGGATCCAGGAGATCGCGAACATGTACCAGGAGTTCGAGCGCGGCACGTTCGCAATGGTCGTGACCGGACCGTGGAACCTGGGCGAGTTCGCGCGGCGGCTGCCGGACTCGCTGCAGGGCGCGTGGGCCACCGCTCCGCTGCCAGGCCCCGATGGGCCTGGCGTGTCGTTCGCCGGCGGCTCGTCGCTGGTGATGTTCCGCAGGACCGCGCACCCGAAGGAGGCGTTCGCGCTGATGGAGTTCCTGTCGCGACCCGAGCAGCAGGTGCGCTTCTGGCGGCTCACCGGCGATCTGCCCGCGCGGCGCGACGCCTGGTCGGACTCCGGGCTCACCGCCGACGCACGCACGCGAGCCTTCGGCGAACAACTGCTGCGTACCGCGCCCTGCCCGATGGTCCCGGAGTGGGAGGAGATCGCGACGCGCGTGTGGGAGCAATCCGACCGCGCCATCCGCGGCCAGGCCCCGGCCGACAGCGTGCTCTCGGATCTCGACCGCATCGTGGACCAGCTGCTCGAGAAACGCCGCTGGCTCGCCACACGCCGCGCGACGGGAGTGAAGGGCATATGAGTACGTGCATCCCGGAGTCTACATGGGGCCGCTCCGGCCCTGCAGACGCGACCACACGAGGGACGCGGCCGCAGGCCGCGAGCACCCGATGACGCGAGCCCCGTTGGCTGGACGCCAGGCGCGCGCTGGGCTCGTGCTCGCACTGCCCTCGGTGCTGCTCATCCTCGTGTTCTTCTTCGGTCCCGTGCTCTACGGACTGTGGCTGAGCCTCACCGACTTCGACCTCTACGCGATCGGCGACCCGTCCGCGGCCCGCTTCGTGGGCTTTGGCAACTACGCGCTGGCGCTGGCACACCCCGATTTCTGGAACGCGCTCCGCGTCACGCTCTGGTACGCGTTCG
>CAZADU010000485.1:0-6614 GCA_964483945.1 uncultured bacterium | reverse complement strand
TGTTTCTCGCCACCTCAGCGCTGGCGAACGTACCCAGGAAGCCCATCGACCGGCCGGAAGGGCCCCCGGAGCCGAATCCGACTGAGGTGGGGGATCCGGACATGGGTTCAGGTCTGCCAATGTACTTGAGGCAAGTACTAGCGGCCGCGCTGCAAAGCATTCCCGCGCTGAGGCAGTTTTCGTTGCCACTTCTCAAGAGTTCTCCGACTGAGTTGGCGAAGTTGCGCCATCGCCTTCGCGGCGGGGAAGTGCGATGACCCTCGAACTCCTCGCGCAAGCCAAGACGCTGGCAAGTCTGATGGAGGCAGCCGATTCTTCACGAATTGGCCAGGCCCCATTTGAGGCCGGCTTGGCTTGTGCCGAAGGGCTCATACTTCGAGCGCGAGTGGAAGACGCGCTCTTGCTTCTGAACTCGATGGCGAAGCGAGTTCCAGCGGGATCCGAACGCGTCCAACTCCGCATCACAGTGAATTCGCTACGGGCACTTTTTGCGGCAGGAAGGGACAAGGAGTGCCTTGAGCGCGCGATGAACGCCCTCGCGCAGGCCCGAGACCCAAAGGTCGATTCCGAGTCTGAGTACACCCAGATGAGGGTCTACCTCGGGCATGCACTGTGCAGGCTGAATCGTACTGAAGAGGCAGCGAGACAGCTTGAGCGCGTGGCTCAGGAGTTGCGAACCAAGCCCGACAGCTTGGTTCTGGCACAGTGTCTGAATGCGATCGCATCCGTCCACATCGCGAGGGGCGAGTGGGAACTTGCGCGACGCCTGTCTTTGGAGGCCCTCGTTTCCGCCAGACGAGTGCGGTCCGACTTCTTCGAGGGCGCGGCGCTAACAAACCTTTGTATCGCGGAAAAGGGACGATGCAGATACCCCTCGTCCGAAGAAGCGGGTCGAGAGGCCATCGGGGCATTCGAGCGTGCGGGCGCAATGACTAACACGGCACACTCGAGGCGCTCCCTTGTGATTACGCTTCTCAAGCGCGGCAGAGTTGAAGCCGCGCTTGAGATTATCTCCAAGAGCCTTGTCGAGGATGCGGAGTGCCTCAGGGGTCCCCAGCTCTGGATGGGACAGTTGGTGCTCGCGCTGATCAATCTTCAACTCGGCGATATCGTTGCCGCGAGCCAGCAGCTCCAGACCGCCTTCTACGATCGCGGCGAGATCGCCGAATCCCGCCCCGAGCTTCTCCGTCTCGAGTACCTCGGCGACGTCGAGCTCGAGCAGGGTCACTTCGAAGCCGCGCTCAACCGCTACGACGAGGTCCTGCCGCACGCGCTCGCGTTGATTCCGCGCGGTGATGTCGTCGCCGAGCTTCGTCGTCGGCGCGCCGAGTGCATGCTCATGCTGGGTCGCGAGCCTGACGCCTACGAAGAGGCGAAAGCCGGCCTCGAGCTATGCCTCGAGCTAGGCGACCGCTACGAAGAAGCCGCCACCTATCGCACGCTCGCGCTGGCCGCGGCGGCGCTCGGGCGGCATGACGAGGCCAAGAAGCATTTTGTGCACGGTTTCGCGATGTACGACGACATCGAGACGCCGTATGAGTGGGGCAAGCTCTGGATGTCTTACGGCGACTGGCTCTGCGGCGCCAACGCTGGCGCCTACGAGAGCCTCTCGGGGGCGCGCGAGGCGTACCGCGCGGCCTGCGAGCACTTCGATCACATGGGGGCCGAACTCAAGCTGGCCCAGGGCCGCGAACGGCTCGGCAAGCTCGACCAGCGCATGCGCGACGAGGGCATCCTCGAACCAGCCGCCGGCGAGAAAGCCCGCCCGCGTCGCCGACCGAGCCTTGATCGCGAGCTGCAGCGTCGCGTGCAGTGGGCGTTCGATAACTTTTCAGTGGTGACACGGCATCGGCCGCTCATCGAGATGCTCGAGCAGGTGGCCACCGTGGCCGTCAGCGATATCCCGGTGTTGGTGTTGGGCGAGTCCGGCACGGGCAAAGAACTCATCGCGCGCGGCGTGCATACGTTCTCGGGACGCACGGGCGGCCTGGTCGAGGTCAACTGCAGTGCAGTGCCCGCCACGATGATGGAGGCGGAGTTCTTCGGCTCGGTGCACGGCTCGTATACCGGCTCCACGCGTGACCGCGCGGGGCTGTTCGAAGAGGCACACCAGGGCAGCATCTTCCTGGACGAGATCGGGGAGATGCCGGTGGACCTGCAGTCGAAGCTGTTGCGCTTCCTGGAGACCGGTGAGGTGCGCCGTATCGGGGCCAACGCCGGCCGCCGTGTGGATGCGCGCCTGATCGCGGCCACCAATCGCGAGGCCGCACGCATGCAGGTGGGCGACAGCTTCCGTCAGGACCTCTACTACCGCCTGGCGCATGCGGTATTCACGCTGCCGCCGCTGCGCACGCGCGGTGACGACACGGCGCTGCTGGTGGAGCATTTCCTGGATCTGTTTGCGAATGAGTCGCGCAAGCGCGTGCAGCTCTCGAACGCGGCGCGGGAACGGCTCGTCCGCTACACGTGGCCGGGCAACGTGCGTCAGCTCCGCTCGCTCATGCAGCGGCTCGTGGTACAGACGTCGGACGGCCAGGTGGTCACGCCGCGCGATATCCCGCTCACCGACTCGGCCGAAGCGCCGCGCAACTTCAGCGAGGAGATGGATTCGCAGGAGAAGTCGCGCATCCTCGAAGCCCTCGAGAAGACGCACTACATCAAGGCCGACGCGGCCCGCACGCTGCGCATCTCGCGCACGACACTGCTGGGCAAGATGAAGCGCTTCGGGATCCCGGGCTGACGCGCAGCTACGAGGGTCGGTCGCTTCGGTGGCACTCCTGAGGGAGCAAACGGCCACGTAGCCACCCGAGGGTCAGACCTCTTCGGCGCGCATGACGCGGGGCCGGATGGCCCGCGTATCCCCAACGCGATATGCTGCGTGAATGCGCTCTTGGCTTCGACTGCTTCTCGCCGTTTCGGTTGCGCTTTCCCTGATCCTGTTCGTACTGGCGCTGCCGCTGGTGCCGAGCGACCTGCAGTCGCATGCCCACCCGGCGGCGGGCTATGAAGACGGGCTGCGGCTCGTGGATTCGCTGCGCCGCCAGGACGGTTCTGACATCTCGTCGGAATGCGGCACAGTGCTCATGACGCATGGGTTTCGCACGGGCCAGGTGGTCGTGCTGATGCATGGGCTCACCAACTGCCCGGCGCAGTTCGATTCGATCGGGCGCATGCTGCATGCGCGCGGTGCCAACGTGCTGATCCCGCGGCTGCCGCAGCATGGCTACGCCAATCGCATGACCACCGCGCTCGCACACATGCGGGCTCGCGAGCTGTGCGCGCTCACCGATGTCGCCATGGATGCGGCAGCGGGTCTGGGCGACACGGTCACGGTGGCGGGGCTCTCGATCGGCGGTGTGCTGGCGGGCTGGGCGGGTCAGGAGCGCGCCGACGTGCATCGCACGGTGATGATCGCGCCCATTTTCGGGGTCGCTCGCGCACCCGGCGCGTGGACGCCATTGGTCACGCGCATGGGGATCTCGATGCCCAACTTCTTCTTCTGGTGGGATGACCAGCGCCGTGAGGAGTTGTTGGGACCCAAGCACGTCTACCCGCGCTTCTCCACGCGCTCAGTGGCGGCCACGCTCTATGTGGGCTCGGCCACGCGGGCCGAGGCCGAGCAACGTGCACCGGCCTGCCGCGAGCTGGTGATGGTCACGGTGGGCGGCGACGTGGCGGCGGACAACGCCATGTGCGCCGCGCTTATGAGCACGTGGCGCGCCCGCGGCGCGCCGGGGCTGACGGAGTACCAGTTCCCGGCGGCGCTCAAGCTCAATCATGACGTCGTGGACCCGGAGCAGGTGGGTGGCAACCCGGCGCTGACCTTTCCGGTGCTCACGCGGCTGATCCTGCCCTAGGCAGCGACCGGAGCGGCCCGAGCTATCCACACCACGGCGTGGAAAGTCGGTGGACAGGCGGCGTCGCACTGCGCTCACAGCGAAACCCCCGTAAACCCGCGTGAATGGCGGGTCTAAGCCCCTGCCAACGTTGACGCCGGCGGGCCCGGTCGCCTACCTTCGGGGGTCCGCACCCCACCCCCCGGAGGTCCCGCATGATCCGCAGCATGACCGGCTACGGCTCGGCCGAGCTCGAGCGCTCCGGGCAGCGCCTCACCGGCGAGGTCCGATCGGTCAACCATCGCTTCTGCGAGGTCTCGCTGCGAGGGCCCAAAGTCGCGCTGGCGTTCGAGGACCAGATCCGCCAGCTCATCCAGGATCGGTTCTCGCGCGGCAAGTTCAACCTCACCATCACCTGGGTGGGCGCGGGCGATCAGGGCGAGGTGCTCAAGCTGAACGAACCCGTCGCCCAGCGCTACGTGGACCTGATGTCGCATCTGAAGGAAAGATTCGCGCTGGCGGGCGAGATCGACATCCGCACGTTGGCCAGCCTGCCCGACCTGTTCACGTGGGAACACACGGCCATGTCCGACGAGGAGAGCTGGTCGCTGGTCAAGGACGTCGTCGAGCGCTCGTGCGACAGCATGAACTTGATGAAGGACCGCGAAGGCGCCGCACTGTCGCGCGACTTCGACAAGCGACTCACCGTCATCCGCGAGCAGCTCGAAAAGGTCTCGGTGCGCGCGCCATTGCGGCCGCAAGAGGCCAAGGAGCGCTTGGTGGCGCGCATCAAGCCCTTGCTCGATGACGTCGCGATGGATCCCATCCGGATCGCGCAAGAAGTCGCCCTGCTCGCCGACCGATTGGATTGTACGGAAGAGTGCGTGCGCCTGGCCGCACACTTGGACCAGTTCCGGCACCTGATGGACGGCAACGAGTACGCCGGCCGCAAGCTGAACTTTCTTTTGCAAGAGATGAACCGCGAAACCAATACGATCGGTTCTAAAGCGAACGACGTCGAGATCGGGCACTCGGTGATCATCATGAAGGAAGAGATCGAGCGCGTCCGCGAACAGGTACAGAACGTCGAATGAGCCTGGCCCCCATGGCAGAAGCCGCTCCGCAGCCAAAGGCCCGCACGGGCGTGCAGGCCGCGACGTCGGCCAACGCGTCATCGGCGGCCGGCGCGGTCACGGGCGTCACGCCCGCTCGCGAGGTCAGCGGCCCGGGGTTCATTCTTGTGGTGACCGGCCCCTCCGGGGCCGGCAAGGGTACGTTGGTGTCGCACCTGTTGAAGCAGCGTCCGGGCTGCGTGTTTTCCATCTCGGCCACGACGCGCGCGCGCCGCGTCACCGAAGCGAACAATCGTGAGTACGAGTTCTTGGAGCCCGCCGACTTCCTCGCGCGCGTGGACCGGGGCTACTTCCTGGAATGGGCGCACGTGCACGGCCAGTTCTACGGCACGCCCGCGGGCCCGGTGGACGATCAGGTGCGCGCCGGCAAGGTCGTGTTGCTCGACGTGGACGTGCAGGGCGGCGCCAGCGTGCGTCGGGCGCGGCCGCGTGCGGTGAGCGTGTTCGTCTACCCGCCGACGCTCGATTCGCTGCGCGCGCGTCTCGAATCGCGCGGCACGGACAAAGCCGAAGTGATCGCCGAGCGCCTGCGCAACGCCCCCGGCGAGATGGCACAGGCGGTTCAGTACGACTACATCATCATGAACGACGACCTTGAGCGCGCGCAGACCGCGCTGCTCGCCATTCACGATGCCGAGTTGGCACGCGTGCGCGGCGTGGTCGCTTGAAGTCAAGCATGCTTCGCCTGAGAGCCTGAAGAGTCACACCCGCCTGCGGCGTTCATAGGTGCGCCACGGGAGAAACGGGCTTTACCCGAAAGAACTGGAGATCGCATGAAGCTGTCCGCATTAGTGCCGCCCCCGGGCAAGAGTAAGTACGAGCTCGCCATCGTTGCCTCCCGCGAGGCGCGCCGCCTGAACGACTGGGTCCGCCGCAGTGGCGAGACGCTGCACGGCAAGGTCACCATGGTCGCGCTCGAGCGCGTGATCCACGACGACGTCCCGTATTACTACGAGGACCCGATGGCCCTGCTGGCGCAGCCCGCCGAGCCGATGACCGAGCCGACGCTCGACTGACGCCATGCTGCGGGACCGAGTGGTGGTCGTGGGAGTGTCCGGCGGCATCGCGGCCTACAAGGCCTGCGAGCTGGTGCGCCGGCTGCGCGACCGCGGTGCCACGGTCCTGGTGGTCATGACGCCGGCGGCGTGCGAGTTCGTCACGCCGCTCACGTTCCAGGCGCTCGCCGGCAATCCGGTGGTGACCGGCATGTGGGGCGACCAGCGCCCGCGGTTCGAGCTGCCGGTCGCGTCGCGCCCCAAGGTGCGCGGTCACGTCGAGCACGTGGACGTGGCGGAAGTCGCCGATGTGGTGGTGATCGCACCCGCCACCGCCGACCTGATCGCACGGCTCGCGCACGGCGAGGCTCCCGACGCGCTCACCACGCTGGCGCTGGCCACACCCGCACCGCGCGTGATCGCGCCCGCGATGGACGTCGAGATGTGGCGCGACGCCGCTACGCAGGCCAACGTGCGGCTGCTTCGCTCACGCGGCTACCGGTTCGTGGGGCCCGACGACGGCCCGCTGGCTTCGGGGTTATCGGGGCCCGGGCGGCTGGCCGAAGTGGACGCGATCGTGGCCGAACTCGAGGCGACGCTGCGCGTGCGCACGAGCATGGCCGGCATGCTCGTGCTGATCGGCGCGGGTC
>CAZADU010000484.1:0-1999 GCA_964483945.1 uncultured bacterium | reverse complement strand
TGCCGATGGCGTAGCCGCCTTCGCGCTGGTCGGCGGGATCGAGCAGGTAGGGCAGGGGCTGCGGATCCGCGGCGAGGCGCGGGAAGGCCGGGCAGCGGAAGGGCTCGAGCGCGTCCATGGTCACGATCCACGGCGACACGGTGGAGGCGAAGCTCTTGGCCAGGAACGGCCCGAGCGGCTGGTACTCCCAGGTCTGGATGTCGCGCGCCGACCAGTCGTTGAACAGCACCACGCCGAATACGTAGTCGAGCGCGCGGGCGATGGGCACGGGCTTCCCGAGGGGATTCCCCGGCCCGATGACGAAGCCCAGCTCAACCTCGTAGTCCAGGCGCTTCGAGGGTCCGAACACCGGCGACTCGGCGCCGGGCGGCATGGTCTGTCCATTGGGACGCGTGACCGGCGTACCCGAGATCACGATGGAGGAAGCGCGGCCGTGATAGCCGATCGGCACCCACTTGTAGTTCGGCAACAGCGGGTTGTCCGGGCGGAACATCCTGCCCATGTTGGTCGCGTGATGGATGCCGGTGAAGAAGTCGCTGTAGTCCCCGATCGCAACCGGGACGAACAGCTCCGCCTTCTTCATCGGCAGGAGGAATTTCGAGAAGCGCTTCGCCTGCTTCGGGTCCGAGAGGCCGATGGAGAGGACCTTGCGCAGTTCGCGCCAGACTTTGCGCCCGGCGGCGGCGAGCTTGTTTAGCGTGGGCCCGGTTTTCAGGCCCACGGCAGCAAGGTCAAGAATCTGGTCGCCGATCGCCACGCCGCCGCGCGGCGCTTCCTTCGAACCCTTGCGGCGGAACACGCCGAAGGGCAGGTTCTGGATCGGGAAGTCGCTCGCCGGGTCATTGGCCGACTCGACCCAGCTCTTCAGTTCAGGCTTATGCGTCGCATCCATATTCGTAGGGTGGGCCAAGGCCCACCCTACCGGAAACCGTCCCAGACCTTGTCGTAATTCTTCTGCAGCTGCGGTGCCGCGAGCGCTGCCCTGGTCGGCCGGAAGACGTAGCGAGACTCCCACATGAAGGCGAGGGCGTTTTCGATACGATGCGGCTTGAGGTCCACGCTCGAGGCGCGCTCGTAGGTGGCAAAGTCCGGCCCGTGCGCGCTCATGCAGTTGTGGATCGATATTCCGCCGGGGAGGAAGCCTTCGGCCTTGCCGTCGTACACGCCGTGGATCAGGCCCATCAGCTCGCTCATCATGTTGCGGTGGAACCAGGGCGGGCGGAAGGTGTGCTCGGCCACCATCCAGCGCGGCGGGAAGATGACGAAATCGCAGTTGGCGACGCCCGGCTGGCCCGAGGGCGAGGTGAGCACGGTGAAGATGGAGGGGTCCGCGTGGTCGAAGGTGACCGTGTTCACCGCCATGAAGCGCGCGAGGTCGTACCTGTAGGGCGCGCAGTTGCCGTGCCAGGCGACGACGTCGAGCGGCGAGTGGCGGAACTCGGCCGCCCACAGGCCGCCCATGAACTTCGCCACCACCTCGCACTTGCCGGGCTTGTCTTCAAAAGCCGCCACCGGCGCGAGGAAGTCGCGCACCTGCGCGAGGCCCTGCGAGCCGATCGGTCCGAGCTCAGGCAGGCGGAAAGGGGCGCCGTAGTTTTCGCAAAGATAGCCGCGGGCTGCGGCCGGCTCTGCACGCGTCTTTTCATTCACCAACACCTTGAACTTCACGCCGCGCGGCACCACCGCGATCTCGCCCGGTGCGACGTCGAGCCGGCCGAGCTCGGTGTAGAGCTCGATCGCGCCTTGCTGCGGCACGAACATCAGTTCGCCGTCGGCGTCATAGAAATAGCGATCCTTCATCGAGCGGTTGGCGCGGTATACGTGCACCGCGATGCCCGATTGCGATGCCGCGTCGCCCGAGCCCGCAATCGTGACCAGGCCATCGAGGAAATCCGTTGGTTTCGAGGGAACCGGCAGCGGATCGGCGCCGGCGGGATGGGAGAGGTCTACCGCGCCCGCGACGAGCACCTCCCACGCGACGTCGCCATCAAGATTCTGC
>CAZADU010000483.1:0-4100 GCA_964483945.1 uncultured bacterium | reverse complement strand
GCGACGAGCAGCACCTGCATCTGCTGCGGATCGTTCGGCGCGGCGCCGAGGATCTCGAAGTCGAGCGACACATCGTTGATGTCGTAGGGGACATGTTGCTCGGCTTCCCAGTACACCGCCTGCTGCGCGTCCTCGGGCGAGAGCTTGTTCATCGTGATCTTCTTCACGATGACCGCGCGACCGCTGACCGCGGCGACGACGTTGCGCGACTTGATGCCGCGCGAATCCAGCAGGTTCGAGATGGCGTCCGTGACCAGCTGACGGTCCATGATCTCGCCGTCGACGATGGCTTCCGCCAGCGGCTGCGACACGCCCCAGTTGACAAGGCGGTACTGCTTGTTGGACTGGGCCTCCAGCTCCACCACCTTGACGCTGTGGCTGCCGATGTCCAGGCCCACGAGCGACTGCTTCTTCCCGAAGAACATGAAGTTCACTCCCTGAAGGTGGTGTGCTGGGTGCGGCTGCGGCTCGCGCCTCTCGCTGCTGCTGCCGTCCGCCACCTGACGTGGCCGGGTCACCCCGGGCACACGTCCTTGGACGTGACACTCATCGGCACCTGGGGGCCACCGACTGAAGGTTGATTTTCGTCAGCACCGGCACCGCGCCTGCGGCCGCGCGGGCCGGTCACTTGAGGATCACCACCGGGGTGCTCAGTTTCTTGACAGCGCCCTCCCGCCGGCCAGTCCGGATGGCCTCCTCCAGTCGGGAGATCTCGCGACCCGCCATGTCGCGCAGCAGCGGGTTCGTGCTGGTGCGCCGGACGTCGTCCCAGAGCAGCAGTGCGACGGCGAGATCGCCCGCGTGCTGGCGCGCGAACGCCGCGAAGCGACGCGCCTGCGGTGGGCCGCCGGGCAGCCGGGCGGCGCGTTCGAACCACTCCGCGGCCTGGTCCAGGTCGCGTCCACCGGGGCGCACGAAGTGCAGGAACCCGAGTTCGAACGCCAGGCGGGCATCGCGCGGGTTGACGGCGATGCCCTTGAGCATGAGCCGCTCGGCCGCGGCGAAGTCGCGCCCCTCCTGCGCCAGCGCGAATGCACCGAACACGTAGGGGCCCACGAACCCGGGCGAGAGCGACGTGAGCACGTCGAATACGTGCTCGAGCTGGATGAAGCGCAGGTCGGTGCGCCGGTGCTCGCCGTAGTACTGCACGGCGCGCAGCCACGCGAGGTCGGCAGCCGTTTCCGCGTGACCGAGCGAAGCGGGCTTGAGCGCACGGCCCGAGGGGTAGTACGCCAGTTCGGCGAACGGCAGACGAGCCGGAAGCGTGGCCGTGGCGATTCGCACGACCGCCACGGCCGCGAGCCCGAACCCCAGCGCGAACAGCCACGCGACCGCCATGCGAACGCGTACCTGTGGCACCGCCGGCATGGCGAGCGATGTGTTCACTTGAAGTCCCGCGACTCGAATGCCGCCGAAGCCAGCGCCAGCACGCACGCGCAATAGAGTGCCGCGTACCCCGTGGCGAGCCCAAGGTGCGCCACACCGGTGACGTCGCCCGACGCGGCGAGCGAACGCATGTTGAACAGCGGCAGGTTCGGCAACACGTCGGCGATTGTGGAGAGAAGCTCGCGCAGTCCCGCCGGCATGCTCGTGGCAAGACGCCGAAGGTCGTCGCACCACTGTCCGGCGAGGAAGCACCCGAGCGTGTAGAGCGCCGACAACACGGGCGTGGAAAGCGCCGAGAAGAACACCGCGACTGACGTGAGAAGCGCCAGCTCGAGCAGTGCCAGATACGTGGCCTGCGCGATCGCGGGAACGTGATGCGGCGATCCCAGCAATGTGACCAGCAGTGAGAGCGCCGTGCCCAGCACGCACGCGACCAGGGCCAGCGCACCGGTGAGCCCTGCCCACTTGCCCACCAGGTAGACGGGCCGCGCCAGCGGGCGCGACAACAGGTTGAAGATGGTCTTCCGCTCGATCTCCTTGGCCACGAGGCTCGTGCCCACGAGCAGAATCACGAGCAGCCCGAGCAGCGAGATGGACGACAGTCCCAGGTCCACCGTGAGGCGCAGGTCCTCGCCCATGGCGAGTGCGCTGCCCACGCGAGTGAGCGCCAGCAGCACCAGGCCGCCGGCGAGGATCCCCGCGAGGACACGGTCACGAACCGCCTCGCGGAAAGTGTTCTGGGCGATGACCAGCGTGTTCATGCCATCCTCCCCTGGGGCTCGGCGTGGATCGCGGCGGCCTCGGCCGCCGCCATGAACAGCTCCTCGAGCGTCGAGCGCACCGGCGTGACCGAACGGATCTCGACTCGTTTGGACACCAGCCAGGCCAGCAGTTCCTGAAGCAGCGAGGCGTCGTGCAGTGTGAGCACGGTGTCACCCCCCGTACGCGCGCGGTCCATCGCGCTGGCGAAGTGCGCCGGCCACTCGATGGTCGGCTGCCCGGCCAGCCGCAGCTCGACACGCGGCTCTCCTCCCGCCACCAGCTCGCCCACCGTGGCGATGCGTTCGAGGCGTCCACGCAGCACGATGGCGACGCGGTCGCACAGGGCTTCGACGTCCGGCAGGATGTGGGACGAGAGCATCACGGTCACACCGCGCTCGCGCTGCTCGAGGATCAGGTCGCGCACGTCACGACGGCCGAACGGGTCGAGCCCGCGCATGGGTGCGTCCAGGATCAGTAGCGCGGGGTCGTGCACCAGTGCGGCGGCGAGACCGAGCCGCTGGAGCATGCCCTTCGAGTACTTGCGCAACACCAGCCGCGGACGATCGCCAAGCCCGACGCGCCCGAACCATGCGAGCGCGGCCTTGCATGCGTCGCGCGCGGCAAGGCCGGACAGCCGTGCGACCATCTCCAGGTACTCAGGGCCGTTCAGGTAGTCGTAGAAGTACGGCTGCTCGGGCAGATACCCGAGCGGGCGCCGACTCTCGACCTGCTGGATGTCACGACCGAGCAGGCGCGCCTGGCCGCGGGTCGGCTTCAAGAGCCCGGCGAGGATCTTGATGGTCGTGGTCTTGCCCGCACCGTTGGGCCCGAGATAGCCGAACACCTCGCCGCGGTGCACGTCGAAGCTCACGTCGCAGAGCCCGTGCGTCTCCTTCAGCGTCCACGGGTGGCGGTACGTCTTGGTGAGGCCGCGCACCTCGATGGCCGGGGTGTCCGCCCCGGGCAGGCCCGCAGACTGGCCAGCGTCTGGTCGCTGTTCTCGGACGATGGCCAACAGCTGGTGGGTCGTGTTCGCAGGCTTCATGGCGGCGGTGCCCCTCATCCCTTGACAGGACAATCGGTTGCGCACCCGGGCCGACATCGTGGGGCGGTGCTCGCCATGGCTTTCTGCAATGCCCGTGCCGCAAGCATCGGCCGGGGACGACCTCAGTTCGAATAGCTTCCGGTCGTCATGATGATGCGCATGTCGCCGAGAGATCCGCGACCCACGATCTGGTACTGAGCGCGTGCCGAGTCGCCATAGGCCACACACCCGGCCCGGGTCACTCCGGTCGCGAGCGGAGCCGTCCAGCTCGCCTGGTCCACCCACGCCGCACCATTGCCCAAGCCGCCGTCGAACGGGTTCTTGAAGCTCGACCCATAGGTCTGCAGCTGGGTCGCCACCTCGGCCGCGGTAGCCGGGTACGTCGCGTCGTTCTGGACACTGAAGTCCTCGGCCGCGAGCTGGAACGTGTGCATGTTCTCCTTCGTGCTGCCTTCCTTAGCCCGGCGCTGCATGCTCAAAAAGTTCGGGATGGCTATGGCGGCGAGGATCCCGATGATCACGACCACGATCATCAGCTCGATCAGCGTGAATCCGCGCTGCGCACGCATGGAGTGATTCCCGTCCTCTCGGTAGGCCTGGGCTGTGCCGCGCACGTGCTGCGGCGGCGGTACAGACAGGCGCGGGGGCAAGTGGCCCCCGCGCCCGATGAGGATTACTGGCCGCTCGTGAGCACCAGCGTCAGGTCGGCCGCCTTGCCACGGCCCGACACCTGGTACTTGAGCTGGGCCGAGTCGCCGTACGCCGTGGTACCCGCGACCGTCGAACCGGTGGCCATGGGGACTGCCCACGTGCCCTGGTTCACATAAGCCGCGACCGTGCGGTCGAACGGGTTCTTGAAGTTCGCACCCGAGTTCGGGAGCATCGGCTCGAGGTCGACCGCAGCGGC
>CAZADU010000482.1:0-3787 GCA_964483945.1 uncultured bacterium | reverse complement strand
CCATGAGCACCACGTCGCGCCACACGCCGTGGTGCCGGCCGATGCGCTCGCGTTCGCCCACGGCGTGGAATCCGCACGCCTCGTGCAGGGCGAGGCTCGCCGCGTTCTCGGGGAAGATGCCGGCCTGCAGCGTCCAGATGCCCGCGGCCTCGGACTCGCGCACCATCGCCTCGAGCAGTGCACGCCCGACGCCGCGGCCGCGCGCTTCCAAACTCACGTACACGCTCTCCTCGACCACGCCGGCGTAGACCGCGCGGCTCGAGACCGGCGAGAGCGCGCACCAGCCGAGCACTCGGCCGTGCGCGTCACGTGTCACCAGCCGTGGCGAGGCGAGGTGGCCGGCGTTCCACTCGGCCCATGTGGGCGGCTCGGTCTGGAACGTGGCGTGGCCCGCCTCGATGCCCTCGGCGTAGATGCGGATCACGTCCGCGGCGTCGGCCACGGCCATGGGGACGATCGAGAACACATGGCTGTTCATTCGGCCAGCGCCGCGGCGAGTTCCCCTGGCAGGTCGCGGTCCTTGGCAGCGACGGCGCACTCGGTGACACCCAGCACGCTGTCCTCCACGACGACACCGCGCAGCAGCGCATGCGGCACCATCTCGAAGTAGACATTGCGCGGGCGTACGCCGGGGGCGGGCGTGTCCCACACCTCGGTGGGCGGCATCTCGCGGATGCGCAGCGACGCGGTGGACGCGGGCAAGAACTTGCGTCGCGTGGCGATCGCCCACACCGGCACGCCGTGTTCGCGCGCGGCCAGCGCCAGCGTGTATGAACCGATCTTGTTGAGCACGCCCAGGTCGGTCACGGCATCGGCGCCGATCCACACTGCGCTCGCCTGCGAGACCAGCAGCGGGAGTGCGGCGTCGGTCACGAGCCACGGCTCGATCCCGGCCGCCACCAGCGCACGTGCCGTCTCTCGCCCCTCGAACAGCGGCCGGCTCTCGGCCACGAGTGCGTGCACCTTGCGGCCACGCGAGGCGAGTTCGCGCATGGCCGCCAGCACGCTCTCGCTCGCGGACAGCGTCGCCACCCACGGTTCGCGCTCGGTCACGAGCTTCGCGGCCACCTTGGCGGCATCGGACACGGCGCGCGTCAAGTCGTCGCGCTCGGCGTCACAGCTTGCCGTGAGGTTGCGCCGCAGGTCCTCGGGCACGTCGCCGCGCTCGACACTCGAGTCGGCGATGGCCAGTGCGCGTGCCGCGAACTGGTGCACGAGCGCCATGCTGGGCTGCGCGGCCTGCGCCTCGCGCAGCCACGCGAGCAGCGCGGCGCGCAGCGAGCGGGCGTCGGGGCTGCGGTCGGTGAGTGACCAGCGCTCGAGCGCGTCTAGCATCGCGCGAGCCACGCCGCTGGAACCGGACGTGCGATGCTCTAGCATCGGGGCGCCTGGCCCAACTGGAGAGGACTCCGACCTCCGGCCGAGCCGCGGCGCAGCTTGCGGCCCCCCCCTGGCGGGCGTTGCCGCGACGTCCTGCCCTGCGCCGGCGAGATCGTCACTGGCCGAACAGCTGCTTGAGCCAGCGCAGCGTCGTCTGCCGGCCCAGTTCACCGAACGCCTCGGTGAGCGGGATGTCTTTAGGGCAGGCCTCGACACACGCTTGAGCGTTACCGCAGTCCACGATGCCGCCGCGGCCCATGATGGCGTCGAGCCGCTCGTGCGCGTTCATCTGGCCGGTGGGGTGGGCGTTGAACAGCCGCACCTGCGCCAGCGGGGCCGGGCCGATGAAGTCGGACTTGTCGTTGTACTGCGGGCAGACTTCCATGCAGCAGCCGCACGTCATGCAGCGTGAGAACGCGTAGCTGATCTCCTGCTCGGCGGCCGACCGGCGCGGTCCGGGGCCCAGGTCGTACGAGCCGTCGATGGGAATCCACGCCTTCACGCGCTTCAAGGCGTCGAACATCGGCGTGCGGTCCACTTGCAGGTCGCGGATGACCGGGAATTTGCTGAGCGGCTCGAGCGTGACGACGATGTCATCGAGCCCGTCGATGAGCGCGCTGCACGACTGCTTCGGTCTACCGTTCACGAGCATGGTGCACGAGCCGCACACCTCTTCGAGGCACGACGACTCCCAGTGCACAGGCGTGGTGACCTCGCCCTGCTTGGTGACCGGGTGCTTGCGGATCTCCATCAGGCACGAGATCACGTTCATGTTCGGCTGCCAGGGCAGCGAGAACTCCTCCCAGCGGGACCGGCTGGTGGGAGTGTCCTGCCGCTTGATGCGAAGCTCGATCGTCTGGCGCGCCATGAGGTCGTTCCTAGTCATACTTCCGCTCGACCGGCGCGCACAGGGACACGTCCACGGGGTCGTAGCGGAATCGAGGGGCGTCGGGAGCGAACGTGGCCACAGTGGTCTTCAACCAGTTCGCGTCGTCTCGCTTGGGGAAGTCCGGCTTGTAGTGCGCCCCGCGGCTCTCGTCGCGGGCGAGCGCGCCGAGCGTGACCACGCGGGCCAGGTGCAGCATGTTCCACAGCTGGTTCAGGAACGACAGCGGCGCGTTCGCCCACGTGCCGTGGTCCAGCACGCCGGCTTGGTGCCAGCGTTCGGTCAGTTCTTGGATCTTCGCGTCGGTCTCGCGCAGCTTCGCATTGTGCCGCACGATGGTGACGTTCTCGAGCATGGACTTGCCGAGTTCCTCGGCCAGCACGTATGGGTTCTCGGTGCCGTCGCGCTGGGACAGGTCGGCGAACCGGTCGGTCCAGTGCTTGGTCGCTGCTTCGAAGAGCGACGACGGCGCGTCCTCAATACCCTTGCGGCCCGCCAAGTAGGCGACGACCGCCGGCCCCGCGACCTGACCTGCGTAGACGCACGACAGCAGCGAGTTGGCCCCCAGCCGGTTGGCACCATGGTACTGGTAGTCGCACTCGCCGACGGCATAGAGGCCGGGCACGTTCGTGCTCTGGTTCCTCGGGCTCGCGAGGTTCAGGAACCCGTCGCTCGTACGCTCGTAGTCCACCCACAGCCCACCCATCGAGTAGTGCACCGCGGGGTAGATCTTCATCGGCTGCTCGCACGGATCCTCGCCCGTGAACTTCTCGTAGATCTCGAGGATGCCTTCGAGTTTGCGCTTGAGCGTCTCGCGCGGCACGTGCGTGAGGTCCAGGTACACGGCCATGCCGCCGCCGAGTCCCAGCCCCATGTCCACGCAGACATTGTGGATCTCGCGGCTGGCGACGTCGCGGGGTACGAGGTTCTTGTACTTGGGATAGCGCTCTTCGAGGAAGTACCAACGCTCGCCCTCGGGAATGGACTTCGGTGGGCGCTCGTCGCCCTTCTGCTTCGGCACCCAAACGCGGCCGCCCTCGCCGCGGGCCGACTCACTCATGAGCCGCAGCTTGTCCATGCCGGGGATGGCGGTGGGGTGGATCTGGATGAACTCGCCGTTGCCGTAGGCCGCACCATCCATGTAGGCGGCGGCCGCGGCCGAACCGGAGTTGATGAGCGAGTTGGTACTGCGCCCGAACATGAGCCCCGGCCCGCCGGTGGCCATGACCACGGCACCCGCGGCGAACGTCCGTGGCTTCATGCTCTTCAAATCGAGCACGGTGAGTCCCGCACAGCGGCCGGCGTCGTCGCGCACGGTGCCCACGAACTCCCAGCCCTCGTACTTGGTGACGAGACCCGCGACCTCGTGGCGGCGGACCTGTTCGTCGAGCGCGTAGAGCAATTGCTGGCCCGTGGTCGCCCCCGCGAACGCGGTGCGGTGGTGCAGCGTGCCGCCGAAGCGGCGGAAGTCGAGGAGCCCCTCGGGCGTGCGGTTGAACGGGACGCCCATGCGGTCGAGCA
>CAZADU010000481.1:0-10381 GCA_964483945.1 uncultured bacterium | reverse complement strand
AAGAACGACAAGGAGCACGCGATCCTCGAGCTGACCAAGATCGAGATGCTCGACGCCAAGGGACTCGCCAAGATCCGCGCCAGCGCGCTGGCGTTGGAGAAGAAGGCCTTCAAGGGGAACAAGATGTACGCGCAGACGCTGCCGTCGGAGGCACCCGCCGCGTCAGCTCGCTGACGTCTCGACAGCCACTCGCAGTCAGATGCGCCCCCGGCGGAGTCACCTCCCGCCGGGGGCGCTCTGGCATTCCCGCACTCTTGGCGGCGCCAAGACACCTACGGGCATGCTTCCTGCAATGTCTGTGTAGAAGCACGAGCCAGAGGCACCGGTAAAGAAAGTTCCCCCGTGCAACACGCTACTGCACAGCGTGTTGAGCCCTTCTGGCGAGACTGGTCAAAGACTTGGCCTGATTTTCTGCACTTTTCAGGGTAGAAGTTACTAGTCCCCACGAGGGGGAGCGAAAGGCTCCTCTTGCAACGAGGCTAGACAACCGAAAGGAATGGGAGAGCGGGAATCGTTCCGCGGCCCTCCCTACCCTTAAATCAGTCCCGTGGAGGAAACTCGACCATGAACGAACTCATCCTGTTCATCGAATCCGCAGGAATGGCTTGGTGGGCCGGGCTCGTCGTGCTGGTCGTCGCAGCACTGGCGTTCCTGGTCATCGATCGTCCCTCGGTCCCGTTCGCGGCTCGGAAGCAGAAATCCGAGCAGGAGCGCAAGGTCGCCTAACCGACTGGCGCACAGCATGCTGTCGCTCACACTCGCCCCGCCGGGGAGCTCTCCCTCGGCGGGGTGATGTCATGCACGGCGGCGTGGCCCAGCGACCACGTGTGGCTCAGCCGCGTTTCCCCGCCCGCTTGGCCGCACGGGTCACCACGAGCGGCCGCGTGATGTCGCGCAGCACGTCGCGGCCGATCCATCGAGCGGTCGGGTTCTCTGACGCCGCCAGCCGCTCGGCGACTGCCAGCGTGGCAGCGTGCAGGGCAGGGCTGCGGCTGGCAAGGTATGCCCCCTCGGGGTGCGCTATTCTGCTGAGCGATGATACCCCCGCCGAGCGCGGGCCGGCGCATTCCGGCGCCCGCCCGATCCGATGTGTCCGAAGTGGAGGCCGCATTGAAGAAGTCCGTGTTCGCGATCGCACTGCTGGCGACCTGCGCGTTTGCCTCGGCTGTCTCTGCGGCTTCGACAGCCTCGACCACTTCGACAGCCTCGACTGCCGCACAGGGCCACTCCGAGCCCATCACCAAGGAGGGGCTCGCCAAGGTCTCCAAGCCCCAATACTCGCCTTATGCCGGGCGCAACTTCCCGACCCGTGCGCTGTGGGGCGACACGCACCTGCACACCATGGTGTCCGTGGACGCCGGCACGATGTGCCGCGTCGGCCAGGAGGACGCGTTCCGGTTCGCCCGCGGCGAGGAGGTCACCACCACCGGCGGGCTGCGTGCCAAACTGTCGCGGCCGCTCGACTTCCTCGTCATCGCCGACCACGCCGAGATGTACGGGCTCATGCCGCAGCTCCTGAGCGGTGACCCCGAGGTGCTCGCGACCGAAAAGGGCAAGAAGTGGTACACGCAACTCACCGGCGGCAACGCCGACACCATTTTCGCCACCGCCATGGAGATCGTCGGCACGCTGTCCGGCGACGTACCGCCGATCAAGAGCGACAAGGCCGTGCGCAACGCCTGGCAGGCCTACACGGCACTGGCCGACAGGTACAACGAGCCGGGCCGCTTCACCGCGCTCATCGGCTTCGAGTGGACCGCCATCGGCGGGGACAACCTGCACCGCAACGTCGTGTTCCGGGACGGCGCGAGCGTGGCGAACCGCACCGCGCCGTTCTCGCAGTTCGACAGCAAGAACCCCGAGGCGCTGTGGCGCCACCTCGCGGCATTCGAGAAAGAGACGGGCGGCGAGGCGCTCGCCATTCCGCACAACGGCAACCTGAGCAACGGCCGCATGTTCACGCTGAACGACATGGCCGGGAAGCCGCTGAGCAAGGAACTGGCGTCGCTGCGCGCGAAGTACGAGACGGTGGTCGAGGTCACGCAGATCAAGGGCGACGGCGAGTCACACCCGTCGTTGTCGCCCAACGACGAGTTCGCCGGCTACGAAACCTGGGACAAGTCGAACCTCAACGGCACCGTGGCGAAGAAGCCCGAGATGCTGCAGTGGGAGTACGCCCGCGAGGCGCTCAAGAACGGCCTGCTGCTCGAGCGCCGGCTCGGCGTGAACCCGTTCAAGTTCGGCATGGTGGGCAGCACCGACGCGCACACGGGGCTGGCGGCCGTCGAGGAGGACAACTTCTTCGGCAAGCACCCCGGCGTCGAGCCCGCGCCGCACCGCTGGGAACACGTGGTCATCGGCGCGCCGGACCCCAAATACACGATCCGCGGCTGGCAGCAGGCGTCGAGCGGGTTCGCCGCGGTGTGGGCCACCGAGAACACGCGCGAGGCCATCTTCGACGCCATGCAGCGCAAGGAGACCTACGCCACCACCGGCAGCCGTATGACGTTGCGGTTCTTCGGCGGTTGGGACTTCAAGCCGGAGGACGCCGAGACGCGCATGCCCGCTGCCGCCGGCTACGCCAAGGGTGTGCCTATGGGCGGCGACCTGCGCAAGGCACCGGCCGGGAAGGCTCCCACGTTCCTGGTGGCGGCGCTCAAGGACCCCATGAGCGGCAACCTCGACCGCATCCAGGTCGTGAAGGGCTGGCTCGACGCGGCCGGCAAGACGCACGAGAAGGTCTACGACGTGGCGTGGAGCGGCGATCGCCGGCCTGGCGCCGACGGCAAGCTGCCGCCGGTGGGCAACACGGTGGACGTGAAGCGAGCGACGTGGAAGAACACCATCGGTTCGCCCGAACTCATCACGGTGTGGATCGACCCGGCATTCGACCCCAAGCAGGCCGCGTTCTATTACGCCCGCGCCATCGAGATCCCCACACCGCGCTGGACCGCGTACGAGGCGCTGCGCTTCGGAGTGAAGATGACGCCGGACGTCCCGATGACGACGCAGGAGCGCGGCTACACCTCGGCGATCTGGTACAAGCCATAGCCTTCGCGCCGCCCCGGCGCCGGGCGAGCCGCCGGGGGAGCTGTGCTCCGCGGCCCGCCCTGTCCCTGACAGCTCCCTCACGCCGCGTCCTTCCCGCTTGCCCTTGTTCCAGCCGGGCACTACCCTGCCGCGTCCCGTGAACGTCACCTCGGCCCAGCTGGCCTCGAACCTGACCTCCGTGCGCGAGCGAATCGCCGCCGCCGGGCATCGTTCGGGCCGTTCCGCCGGGAATGTCACGCTCATCGGGGTGGTCAAGACACTGCCCGCCGAGCTCATCTCGGCGGCGGTCGCACTGGGCCTCACCGACCTTGGCGAGAACCGGGTCCAGGAGGCCGAGGGTCACCAACGGACGGTCGCAAGGCTCGCGGCACGCTGGCACATGATCGGGCATCTGCAGCGCAACAAGGCGGGCAAAGCACTCGAGCTGTTCGACGTGGTGCACGGCGTGGACGACGCCGAGCTGGCGGTGGCACTAGACCGCCGCTCGCACGAGGCCGGCCGGCGGCTGGAAGTGCTGATCGAGGTGAACGTGAGTGGCGAGGCGAGCAAGTTCGGGATCGCGCCCGAGGGCGCGGCCGCACTGGCCGAGCGCCTCGCATCACTGGCGAATCTGCAACTGAGGGGTCTCATGACCGTGGGTGCGCCGGTGGCGCGGCCCGAGGACGCGCGGCCGGGGTTCGCCCGGTTGCGCCAGCTGCGCGACGCGATCGCGCCGCGGCTCGGGGGTCCGCTGCCGGAGCTGTCCATGGGCATGAGCGGCGATTACGAGATCGCCGTCGAGGAAGGCGCGACGATGGTGCGCGTGGGAACGGCATTGTTCGGCGCGCGCGACGGCCATGGAGGCACGTGATGTTCTTGTTCGGGAACCTGCTGGGCGCACTGGCGACGGTGCTCGATGTCGTGTTGAACGCGCTGGGGATCGTGTTGATCGTGAACGCGCTGCTGTCGTGGGTGCGCCCCGATCCATCCAATCCGATCGTGCGGTTCCTGGACCAGGTCTCGGACGCGGTTTGCGACCCGCTGCGACGCCTGTTCCCGACGGTGGTGGGCGGCCTCGACCTGGCACCCATGATCGCCATCCTGTTGATCATGTTCATGCGTCAGTTCGTGGTGGGTTCGCTGCACGAGCTGGCGTTCCGAGTGGGGTAGTGAAGCTGGCGCTGCGCGTGCAGCCGGGCGCGAAGCGAAGCGCCTTGCTTGCCCGGCTGGCAAGCGGCGAGTGGAAGGTGGCGGTCGGGTCGCCGCCCCGCGAGGGGCGCGCGAACGAGGCCGTGATGGAACTACTGAGCGACTTGCTGGGCGTGAAGCGCCGGCAGGTCACGGTGGCGAGGGGAACAACCTCTCGCGCCAAACTGATCGAGGTCGAAGGCATCAGCGAAGCCGAGGCGGAAGCCCGGCTCACCGCCGCACTCCCGGACTCGAACCGCGACTGACAGGGCCGGCCCGAAGCCGGCACACGCAAGAGGAATGAGGCTGCAGCCCGTGACGAGTGAGCTGAAGACCCGCATCGTCGAGGCCGCCGAGGCTGTGCGCGAGCGCTTGCGCGCCGCCGCCGCCGACAAGCACGCCGCAGGCGCGCACGGCCCCGAAATCGGCATCATCCTCGGCACGGGCCTCGGCGACTTCGCGAAGTCACTCACCGCGAGCGTGGTCGTGCCCTACGCCGACATCCCGCACTTCCCGCGCTCCACGGTCGAGAGCCACGCGGGCGAGCTGCACGTGGGCACGTTGGCCGGCCGCCGTGTGGCGGTCATGAAGGGCCGGGTGCACTACTACGAGGGCTACACCATGCAGCAGGTGGCATTCCCGGTGCGCGTGCTGCGCGAGCTCGGGTGCCACACGCTCATCGTCACCAACGCGGGCGGTGGCATGAACCCTGACATGCCCGCGGGCACGATCGTGGTGACCACCGACCACATCAATCTCATGGGCGACAATCCGCTCATCGGACCCAACGACGACTCGCTAGGCCCGCGCTTCCCTGACATGAGCGAACCGTACTCGCGCGAACTCGTCGCGCTCGCCGAGCGTGCAGCCCTGGAGCTGAAGCAGCCGCTGCAGCGTGGCGTGTTCGTGGGCGTGCCGGGACCGAATCTCGAGACCGCGGCCGAGTACCGTTTCCTGCGCGCGGCGGGCGCCGACGTGGTGGGCATGTCGCTCGTGCCCGAGACCATCGTCGCCGTGCACGGCGGCATGCGCGTGCTGGCATTCAACGTGGTCACCGACGCCTGCCTGCCGGATGCGCTGCATCCAGTGGACCTGGCGGCGGTGCTGGAGGTGGCGGGTCGCACGGCCCCGGCGCTCACGCGACTGGTCACAGAGATCGTGCGGCGGCTCGATGCATCCCACAGCGACTCGAACCCGGCGGCGCGCGCCACGCACGCGCCCGCAGTGAAGTGACAGGGAGGACCTCACGATGGCCATCATCCGCAAAAAGCTCTCCGCGAAGCCGGCCGCCGCTCGCGCCAAGGCCATGAGCCTGCAGGGCGGGAAGGGCAAGCCCGCTCCCAAGCCCACCGCGAAGGCCGCGGCGAAAACCGTCGTGAAGCCGGTCGCGCACTCCCGGCCGGCGGCCAAGCCGGTCGCCAAATCGGCAGTCCCTGCCAAGCCCGCGCTCAAGCCAGCCGCCAAGGCTGCGATGCCGGCGCTCCCCACGGCCAAGTCCGCGATTCGGCCCGCGGGCCCCGCCGCGGCCGCGCCCAAGTCGGCCACCAAGTCGTCCGGCAAGCCGCCCGCCGCTCCCAAGCCGCCGGTCGTGCTCAACAAGGGTGCGGCCGCCGCCAAGGCGATGGCCGAGAAGCGCGTCGCCGAACGTGTCGCCGCCGAGGCCCGCCGCGCGCCCAAGTTGGTGCCGGCCGGTCCAGGTGCATTCCGTCCGGGTGCGCTCAAGGCCACGCCCGCCAAGGGCAAGGCCGCGCCCAAGCCGGCTCCCGAGGTTCGCCCGCTCGGCGTGCTGCCGCCCGAATCCATGGCCAAGTCCAAGCCGGCCCCGATGCATCCGCGCGTCGTGATCCCCGCCCGTCCCTCGAATACGGTCCCCACCGGAACGCGCACCGCGACCAAGGGAGACGATCGTCTGACCGACGAGGATCTCAAGCACTTCGAGACACGCCTGCTCGAAGAGCGCGCGCGCATCACGCGTGAGATGGGCCACTTCGAGAACACGCTGCTCAAGGTGAACCCGCGCGATTCGTCGGGCGACCTGGCGGGTTACTCGTTTCACATGGCCGACGCAGGCACCGACTCCATGGAGCGCGAGATCTCGTTCGACATCGCGTCCAAGGAAGGTCGCTTCATGCGCGAGATCGACGACGCGCTGCGCCGCATCTACAACGGTGTGTTCGGCGTGTGCGAGGCCAGCGGGCAGCCGATCCCGCGCGCGCGCCTCGAAGCGCTGCCGTGGGCCCGTTACACGGTGCACGAGCAGGAGAGCATCGAGAAGAAGCAACGTGCGGGTCGTCTGGTGAAGGAAGAAGAGTGAGGCGTTCGCCGGCCCTGTTGTTCGGGGTCGCCGCCGCCGCCGTGGGGCTGGACCAGTGGGCCAAGGTCTGGGCCACGGACAACCTCGCATTCCGAGAGCCCATCCGCGTCGTGGGCGAGTGGGTTCAGCTCACCTACACGCGCAACTCGGGCATCGCGTTCGGGATGTTCGCGGGGCAGAGCTTTCCGTTCTACATCTTCTCGATCGTGGCCTCGCTCGCGGTGGTGTGGTTGTGGGCGCGCCACGAGCGGCTGCCCATGGTGCGCCAGTTGTCACTCGCCCTGATCCTCGGTGGCGCAGTGGGCAACCTGATCGACCGGGTGCGCGCGGGCGAGGTCACCGACTTCATCCTGCTGTCGTGGCGCGGGCACGACTTCCCGGTGTTCAACGTCGCCGACGTGTGCGTGACCTGCGGAGTGATCCTGTTCGCGATGGTGTGGACGCACGACCCCGAGCCCGAGGCGGGGCCAGCAGCTCCCACCGCGGAGGTGACCGATGGACCGCAAGCTGGACCTGACGGTGCCGGAGATGGGAGCGGGAGCCCGTCTGGACCGCTGGCTGGCGAAGGCCCGGATCGGCCTCTCGCGTAATCGTCTCCAGAAGCTCATCGATGACGGCCGCGTGCTCGTGAACGGGCGCGCGGCGAAGGTGTCGCTGAAGCTCAAGGAAGGCGACGTGGTCGCGCTGGAGGTGCCGCCGCGCCGGCCGCCGCGCCTGACGCCCGAGGACGCGCCGCTAACGATCGTGCACGAGGACGAGGCCGTGCTCGTGGTGGACAAGCCCGCCGGCATGGTCGTGCACCCGGGAGCCGGCGTGCAGTCGGGCACCCTGGCGCATGCGCTGCTGCACCATGCGCCGGCCGTGGGCCAAGTCGGCGGCGAGGGCCGCCCCGGCATCGTCCATCGGCTGGACCGCGACACGAGCGGCCTGATGGTGGTGGCCAAGACCGAGGACGCCTACCTGACGCTGGTCGAGGCCCTCCGCGCCCGCACCGTCAAGCGCACGTACCAGGCGCTCGTCTGGGGCGATCCCGGGCCCTCACAGGGCCATATCGACCTGCCCATCGGGCGCGATCCGAAAGATCGGAAGCGCATGGCGGTGGTGCGGGGACCGTCCGGAAAGGTGGCCCTGACCCATTGGCGGGTGCTCGAACGCTATGGATTGGCCACTCTCATCGAGGCCCGGCTGGAAACCGGCCGTACGCACCAGATCCGCGTCCACCTGGCCGCCGTGCGCCATCCGGTGGTCGGCGACCCGGTCTACGGGGGCAGGGTCAGAAAATCGTTGAGCCTGCGCCCCGCGGAGCGTAGCCTCGCGCACGCTCTGCTGCGCGTCATGAAACGGCAGGCCTTGCACGCCGTTGGGCTGGAGTTCGAGCACCCCGTCACGGGCGAGGGGCTCGCGTTCCGTTCAGAACCGCCGGCCGACTTCCGCGAGGCGCTCGAACGCCTGCGGGCGTTCGCGCCCCCGCCCTCACCCTGAGCCCCCCCTATGACGGACTCCCCCGTTCCCGAGATCATCACGCTCAAGTTGCCGAGCCGGCTGGAGTTGCTGGCCGTGCTCGACCGTGTCGCCCTGACCGTGTGTGAACGCATGGAATTCGACGAGGACACCTGCTCGCAGCTGAGCATGAGCGTGATCGAGGCCGGCACCAACGCCGTGCAGCACGGCCACCAGCGTGACGCCAGCAAGTTCTTCGAGGTGGAGTTCCGGCTGTTCCCGGACCGCCTCGAGGTGGACGTGCGGGACCAGGGCAAGGGCTTCGCGCTGGACCAGATCGTCCCCGACGTCACCACACCCGAGCACCTCCTCGACATGCGCGGACGCGGCATCTTCATCATGCGCTCGTGCTGCGACGAGGTGGAATACGAGATGGGACCGAACGGGACCGTGTGCCATCTCGTGAAGCACCGCGTCGCGCAGCGCCGCGCCGCCGACGCCTGACGAGGCGCGACTGCCGCGCATCCTGGCCGTGGACTGGGGACAGCGTCGCATCGGCCTGGCGCTCAGTGATCCTCTGGGGATCCTCGCCAGTCCCTTGCCCACGTTGGAGATACGCGGAGAGGCGGAGGCCGTTGCCCGGGTGGCCGATACCATCCGGGAGGTGGGGGCCGACGCGGTCGTCGTGGGCCTCCCCCTCACGTTGAGGGGCGAGCGTGGTGAGGCGGCCCAGTCCGCGGAGCGCTTCGCCGCCCGGCTGCGTGAGGCATGCGAAGTCGAAGTCTCGCTCTACGATGAGCGGCTCACGTCCGCGCTCGCTCAACGCCGGATGCGCGAGACGGGCGAGAAGTCGAGGGGTCGGAAGGGTAAAGTGGACGCCGGTGCCGCCGTGGCACTGCTGGAGGGCTGGCTGGTGAGGCTCCGCAATCAGCAGGAACAGAACCCGGAGGACGCAGGGGAGTGACCGGAGACCGCAAGGACAGCGACTTGCGTGGGTCCGCGCGTCGGTCCGCCGACGCCCGCGGTTCCCGCCCGACGAGGCGTGCCTTCCGGCCGCTGCGCTGGGCGTGGCTGCTGCTGCTCGCGGCCCTGATCGCCCCGGCCTTCGACCTGTTCTTTCCCGCCGGGCTGCGTCCGACGCGGGAGCGCCGAACGGTGGTGATCGAGCGCGGCCAGTCGCTGCACGAGATCGCGCGCGAGCTGCAGCGCAACGGTGTCATCAAGAGCCAGGTCAGCTTCCTCGTGCTGGCTCGCACCATGGCGCTCGACCGCAGCGTGAAGGCCGGCCAGTACTCGTTCCGGCTCGGCATCACGGTGCCCGCACTTCTGCGCGCGCTCGACCGTGGCATGTACGGCCTGAACCTGGTCACGATCCCCGAGGGCCTCATGATCCGCGAGACCGCGCGGCTGATCGAGCGCCATGTGGGCATTCCCGCCAGCGCGCTCGATTCGCTGTCGCTGGACCAGGGCCTGCTCGACTCGCTCGAGATCGGTGCGCCGTCGCTCGAGGGCTGGCTCGCACCCGATTCGTACGAGTGGCTGCCCGGCACGTCGCCCGAGGTCGTGCTGCGCACCATGGTGACGCGCACGCGCGAGCGCGTGCAGCGTGCCACGGCGGGCTACGACTCGCTGCCGCTCGGCATGAACCAGCACGAAGTGCTCACGCTCGCCAGCATCGTGGAGTCCGAGTCGCGCGCCAATGACGAGCGCCCGCGCATCGCACGCGTGTACCTGAATCGCCTCGAGCGCGGCATGTTGCTGCAGGCCGACCCCACCGTGGGCTACGCACTCGGCCGCGGGCCGCGGTCGCGGCTGCTGTTCAAGGACCTGCGTGTCGAGTCGCCCTACAACACCTACCGCCACGAGGGCCTGCCGCCCGGCCCCATCTGCAGCCCCGGCGAGTCCGCGATCCAAGCCGTCATGAACGCCACGCAGGGCATCAACGACCTGTACTTCGTGGCCAATGAGCGGGGTCGGCACATCTTCGCCCCCACGTACCAACAGCATCTGGAGAACATCGCGCTGGTGAAGAGCCGCATGCGTGCCGCCGCACTGGCCGCCGCCAAAGCGACCGCCGCCGCGGAGGAGGACTTGGTCGTGGGCGGATCGCTCGGCGACTCGGGTGCCGTCCGCTCGCCGGGCGCGCTGGCACCCGTGGCCGACGCCACGCACGCCGTCGCGCCGAATGCGCCCTCAGCCGCGACGAGCACGCAGGCTTCGTCGGCGCGCACGCAGGCTCCACCGCTCGCCAGTCTCACGCGGCTGCCCGCGACCTCGACCTCCGCGACCTCGACCGCCACGCCCAAGCCCGCCGGCACAACGCCCGCGAAGGCCACCACGACGGCGTCGGCGCAGGCCAAATCGGCGCCGGCCAAGTCCGCCCCCGCGACCCCCCCGACCGGCGGCTCG
>CAZADU010000480.1:0-1645 GCA_964483945.1 uncultured bacterium | reverse complement strand
ATCGCGCTCGCGGGCGCCGCACTGCTGTCGCTCGACGCCGGGTTGCAGCTGGGGCGCGGTGAGCTGCTCACGCTCGCAGGTGCCGCGATGTTCTCGCTGCAGATCGTGGCCGTCTCTCGTTGGGTGCACGCTGCCGACCCGGTCGCGCTCGTGTGCGTCCAGTCGTTCGTGGCCGCGGCGGTCCTCGCACCCTTCGCCGGCCCGCCCGCCGCACTGTTTGGCGCACTCACCGGACCGACGTTGTGGAACTTCGTCTACCTGGCGGTGGCCGGAAGCACACTCGCCCCGCTGCTCCAGGTCGTCGCGCAGCGCACGCTGCCCGCCGGCCGCATCGGGCTGCTGTTCGCGCTCGAACCCGTGTTCGCGCTGACGTTCGCGCTGACGCTCGGAGCCGAGACGTTCGCGATGCGCTGGTGGATCGGCGCGGGGTTCATCCTGGGTGCCGTGCTGCTGGTGGAGTGGCGGGGGGAGGGCTGACGCCTCAGTGCTTCGCCGGCTTCTCGTCGAGCCAGGTGTAGAAGCGCTGCATCACGCGCGGGTCGCCGCGGAACAGCGCCGAGCCCTTGCCCGCAGCACCCGAGTCGGCCACGCGCACCTGCCCCGGCAGGGTCGCGCGCGAGATCAGGTCCGCGGTCTCCAGTGCGCCGGGTTCCTCGGGGCCGATTTGGATGAACGTGCGCGTGCGCGCCGCCTTGAGCCGCGCGCGGTACTCGGCCACCTCCACCAACGGCAGTTGGGGTGCCACGAGCAGCATCACCTTCACGTCCTTCCTCGAGCGCGCGAGTGACAGCGCCACGGGAGCCATGTTGCCCGCCGCCCCCACGATCCAGCCCCCCGCGGCCACGCCCTTCCTGGCGAGCGCGTCCATCACAAGGCCGGCGTCGGTGGTGGTAGCCGCGAACCACTCGGATTCGCGCCCGGCCCAGACCTCGGGGCCGGTCACGCCTGCACCCAGCGCGCCGAACGCGCCGCGCGGTGCGAGCAGCACGACCGGGTGCCCCGCGGCCGCCAGCGAGGCGGTGAGCGTGTCGACGGCCGGCAATGTGTCGGTGGGGGAGAGCACGAACAGCACGGCCGGCCGGCGTACGCGGCCGGGGCCCGCGGCCACGCTGATGTAGCGCACGGCGAAGCCGTCCTTCGCGCGCAGCGTCTCGAAGCGTGCGCCAAGACCTGCTACGAACGTCTGCTCCGAGGTCTCGACCGGCTCGCGAGCCAGGGCGACGCTCACCTCACGGCGCTCGTCCGAATAGCGCAGCGAGCGCTGTGACGCCTTCACGAGCGCCTCGGTCTCCGGGTGTTGTCCACGCGTGCGTGCCGAAAGCGCCACGAGCCACGGCCACGCCGCGGCCGTGTCGCCCGCAGCGAGTTGCAGTTGTGCCAGCCGCCGCGTCCAGAAAGGCCGATGCTGGATCGGCCCGCACCGCTCGCGTGCGACGGCGATTGCACTGTCGGTGCGGCCGCGCAGGTGCAGCGTCCACGCCAGCCGCGCGAAGGCTTCGGGTGCGCGGCGCGGCATGTCCAGCCGCGACTGGTCGGCGAGCACCGCGGCCACACCGTAGGCCTCGTCCACGTCGGGATTGCGGCCGCGGCGCACGAGCGCGTCCACCAGCGCAAAGCCCTCGTCGAAGTCGCCGCGCAGCGTCCA
>CAZADU010000479.1:0-1763 GCA_964483945.1 uncultured bacterium | reverse complement strand
GTTAGTCCCGCCTCACCTCCCCGCGACGCAGACGAGGGCGCGAAATTACCGCCTCTGCGCCTGCGTCAGCATCACGAGCGCGACCACGCCGAACAGCACGTCCGCGCCCCACGCCGCGACATAGGGCGGCAGCGCGCCGTTGTGGCCCAGCGCCTGGCCCGCGCGCAGGATGCCGTAGTAGAGGAACGAGATCGCCACCGACAGCCCGAACCCCAGTGCCGCACCCTGCATGCGCAGCCGTGTCGCCAGCGCGCCCCCGATCATCACCACGATCACACAGATCAGCGGGAACGCCAGCTTCAGGTGCAGGTCCACCAGGTAGTTCTCGACGCGGGCACCGCTCGCGCGCAGCCGATCCACATAGTTGCGTAACTCGAACCAGTTCATCTCTTCCGGCTTGTGCCCCTCCTTGGCGAAGTCCTCCGGGCCCTCGCCCAGCCCGCCGACCGCCATGCGCCGGAAGCCCTCGGCCTGTTCGTGACCGGCCGCGAAGCGGCGCACGTAGCCCGACACGAACACCCAGCGCTGCCCGTCCCAGCTCGCCTCGGCCGCATCGATGCGACGCATGAGCACGCCGGCCTTGAACTCTTGAAGGGAGACCTCGTGCATGCGCTGTTCGTGCACGAGGTAGAGCCCGACCAGCCAGATACGCCCGTCGCGACCCAGGTAGGTGACGTCGGCACGCTCGCTCGGCACCGCGCGTTGCAGGTGCTGGATGCGTTCCTCGAAGATCTGTTGGCGCGCCCGCGTCGCCGCCGGCACGACGAACTCGCCGATCAGCAAGGACACCACCATCGCGCCCAGCGCCACGCCCAGCACGGGTGCCATGATGCGTACGAGCGACAGGCCGCCCGCCCGCATCGCGGTCAGTTCGCCGAACTTGTTGAGCTGGCCGAGTGCGAGGAACGTGGCCAGCAGAAGCGAGACCGGGAGCATCTTGACGATGACGTCGGGTGCCAGGTTCACGAAGTACTGCGCGACCAGAGGCCAGGGTGCCTTGTGGTCCAGGAACACGTCCATCTTCTCGATCAGGTCCACGACGATGAAGATGACGATGAACCCGAGCAATCCCAGCATGAGGTAGCCGATGAACTCCCGCAGCAAGTAGCGGTCGAGGATCCTCATCGAGTGCCTTCGGCGACCGAGTCTGGCCGGCGGCTCCAGCGGTGCCACGGCATCGGGATGTCGCAGGCACGGGCGGTCAGGTCCAGCCCGATCATGCCGAGTACGAGGTTCGCGAGCCACATCGCCAGCCACGCCGGGAGGATGAGTCGGTTCGCCAGCTCCTCGCCTCCGATCAGGCACACGTAGTAGAACAGGAAGAAGCCGATCGAGAGGAACGCCACCGACGGTCCCGCGCGCTTGACGCGCATGCCGATGGGCGCGCCGATCAGCACGAAAACCACACATGCGAACGGCAGCGCGAATTTCTTGTGGATCTCCACGGACAGCCCGGCCTCGCGGCGGTGCAGCGCACGGCGTTCCATGCTCCACAAGTTCACGTTCATCTCGAGGCGATGGTTGCGTGCGGCCAGCGACTCGAGCGCACCGCGGCGTTGCGTCAGCTCGGCCCAGAACAGTCGCCAGCGAGTGCCCCAAGGCGCGCTCTCCGGCGCCAGCGCGGCGAGCTCGGCTTCACTCGCACCCTCGGCGAGGAACTGCTGCCGGTAGCGCGCGAGAGACTGCTCATATTGCTGGTGGACCTGGCTGCGTTCCTCGACCAGTGTCGCCGCGCTCTTCTCGCGGTCGCCGCGCGCGTTGCG
>CAZADU010000478.1:0-4232 GCA_964483945.1 uncultured bacterium | reverse complement strand
TGTTCCTCCAGGTGGACGATGGCAAGCAACAGGTCGAATCCACCGAGAAGCCCGCGGTGGAAGGCGACTCGCTCCGCTGACGTCCCGAGCTGCGGGGGCCGGGGTGCCGTGGGGCCCCCGGTCGCCTCGCGGCGGTCGCCCGCGCCTGCTAGTTTCGCGACGCTGCCCTGCACGCTCTGGGCGGGGCCGGACCCTCAAGCCACTCCTTATTAGATAGAGGAGCTCGTCGTGAAAGCGCTACCCAGCCCCGACTCGTTCATCCCGCGCCACGTGGGACCCTCAGACGCCGAAGTGCGCGCCATGCTCGCAGTAGTCGGCTACCCGACCCTCGACGCGCTCATCGACGCGACCGTGCCGGCCAACATCCGCCTTCGCCGCTCGCTCGACCTTCCCGCAGGACTCTCCGAGCAGGAGGCGCTGGCCGCGTTCCAGGTCATGATGAGCCGGAACGAGGTGTGGCGGAACTTCATCGGCATGGGCTACTCCACCACGCACGTGCCTGCGGTGATCCAGCGCAACGTGCTCGAGAACCCAGGTTGGTACACGGCGTACACGCCCTACCAGGCCGAGCTCGCGCAAGGCCGGCTCGAAGCCCTGCTCAACTTCCAGACCACGGTCTGCGACCTGACCGCGCTGCCGATCGCGAGCGCGTCCTTGCTCGACGAGGCCACGGCGGCGGCCGAGGCGATGCAACTGGTGCATGCTGCGGTGGACGGCCGCAGCACGTTCCTCGTCGCCGAGGACTGCCACCCCCAGACCATCGAGCTGGTGCGCGCTCGCGGCCGTGCCCGTGGGATCACGGTGAAGGTTCAAGCGCCGTCCGCGTTCACGTTGGACGCAGACGTGGCCGGGGTGCTCGTGCAGTACCCCAGCACGCACGGTGCGATCGAGGACCACCGTGCTCTCGCCGCACAGGTGCATGCGGCCGGCGGCATGGTGGTGGCGGCCACCGACCTGCTGGCGCTCACGCTGCTGGCTCCTCCGGGCGAGTGGGGCGCGGACGTGGCGGTGGGCTCGGCGCAGCGCTTCGGTGTGCCACTCGGCTACGGCGGCCCGCACGCGGCATTCTTCAGCACACGCGACGAGTACAAGCGGCTCATGCCGGGCCGCATCATCGGCCTGTCGCGTGACGCCAATGGCAAGCCGGCGCTGCGCATGGCGCTCGGCACGCGCGAGCAGCACATCCGCCGCGAGAAGGCCACGAGCAACATCTGCACCGCGCAGGTGCTGCTGGCGGTCATGGCAGGGCTTTACGCGGTGTGGCACGGCCCGGACGGCCTGCGGCGCATCGCCACGCGCGTGCAGCGCTTCGCACACGCCTTCGCCGCCGGGGTGCAGCGGCAGGGGCACGCGATCGTGCACGCCGAGTTCTTCGACACCGTGCGCGTGCGAGCGGCGGCTCCCGCAACGGACGCCATCCGCAGGGCGGCCGAGGCCAAGCGCCTGAACCTGCGCTACCTCGATGACGGCACGATACGGGTCTCGTTCGGTGAGACGGTCACCCCCGCCGACTTGGCGGATCTGCTCGAGGTGTTCGGAGCCAGGGTTCCGGCCGCCGGCCCGGACGCCCGGGGCGAACTGGACACCTCTGACATCGGCGGAGCGCCGGGCGCCGAGGCGCGCACCGATGCCCGGTTCGCGCGGACGAGCCCCTTCCTGACGCACCCGGTGTTCCATTCGTATCATTCCGAGACCGAGATGATGCGCTACCTGCGCAAGCTCGAGTCACGAGACCTGTCGCTCACGCATTCCATGATCCCGCTCGGCAGTTGCACGATGAAGCTGAACGCGGCGGCCGAGATGTTCCCGGTGACGTGGGCCGAGGTGGGTGGCCTGCACCCGTTTGCGCCCGTCGCACAGGCGCAGGGCTATCAGGAGCTGTTCGGTGTGCTGGAGCGCTCGCTCGCCGAGATCACCGGGTTCCACGGCGTCTCACTGCAGCCCAACGCCGGCTCGCAGGGTGAATACGCCGGCCTGCTCGTGATCCGCGCCTGGCATGAGTCGCGCAGTGAAGGCCGCCGAAACGTCTGCCTGATCCCGCAAAGCGCGCATGGCACCAACCCCGCGAGCGCCGTGATGGCCGGCATGGGCGTGGTGGTCGTGAAGACCGACCCGAACGGCAACATCGACATGACGGACCTGCGCGCCAAGGCCGTAGAGCACTCCGCCGACCTCGCCGCGCTGATGGTGACCTACCCGTCCACGCACGGCGTGTTCGAGGAGACGATCACCGACGTCTGCCGCATCGTGCACGAGCACGGCGGCCAGGTGTACATGGACGGCGCGAACATGAACGCCATGGTGGGGCTGTGCCGGCCGGGCGACATCGGGGCCGATGTCTGCCACTTGAACCTGCACAAGACGTTCTGTATCCCGCACGGCGGTGGTGGCCCAGGCATGGGCCCGATCGGAGTGGCGAAGCACCTGGCGCCGTTCCTGCCCGGCCACCCGGTGGTGGCCACGGGCGGCGACCAGGCCATCGGACCGGTGAGCGCGGCCCCGTGGGGGAGTGCCAGCATCCTGCCCATCTCCGCCATGTACATCCTCATGATGGGCGGCGAGGGGCTTACGCACGCCACCCGCATCGCGATTCTCAATGCCAATTACCTGGCCACGCGGCTCTCACCGCACTTCCCTGTGCTCTACCAGGGCAGGAACGGCACTGTGGCGCACGAATGCATCGTGGACCCGCGCGGGCTCAAGGCCGCGACCGGCGTCGAGGTGGAGGACATCGCCAAGCGGCTGATGGACTACGGTTTCCACGCGCCCACCGTCTCGTTCCCGGTGCCTGGCACGCTGATGATCGAGCCCACCGAGAGCGAGTCCAAGGGCGAACTGGACCGCTTCGTCGAGGCACTCGTCAGCATCCGAGGCGAGATGACTGACATCGCGGACGGCAAGCTCCCCAAGGATGACAACCCGCTCAAGCGCGCCCCGCACACACTCGGGGTGGTCGTGGCCGACGAGTGGACGCGCGCCTACTCGCGCGAGCGCGCGGCGTTCCCGCTGCCGTGGGTGCGCGAGCGCAAGTTCTGGCCGGCGGTAGGGCGCGTGGATAACGCGTTCGGCGACCGGAACCTGATCTGTGCCTGCCCTCCGGTTGAGGAGTACGCGAACGTCTGAGCTCCAGTGCCGCCCGAGCGGCGTGCTGGGTACGGGGGCGGGGCGCATGGGCGTCCCGCCCCTTCTGTTCGGCGTTCTCACCCAGCGGGCTGCTGCACATGGCCCGGCCCCGGTCCAAGAAGTGGTGCCACCTGCATGGTTCGGTCACGGCTGACATCGTTTCACCGTGCTGAGCGAGGGCCGAGCACTGCCGGGAGCGGCGACGGATCCACGACTTACGCAACCGGGCTGCCCGGCAGGCGCCCGCGACGCGGCCGGCGGTTGATACTCGAGCGTGGGCGGCACGGAACTCGCACAGTCAGTCCTGTGAGTGCCCGGTCGCTCGCAGGAACTTCCCGCGGACCGGAGCGAGTCGGTCGGGACCATGCCTGCGCCGGTCGTGGCTGCAAGGCGAAGGGCCCGCCCGAGTTGAAGCTCCGGCTCGAGCGTCGCTCCACGAGCGGTGTCGTTCGGGTGACGGCCGCAGCCGCGATCTTCATCGTAGGTCGAAGGGCACGGGCCGCGAATGCGCCCGTGACTCGAGTTCAGTCAGGGCAACGATTTGTATTCAAGCAGTGAACGATTCCAGTGAGCGCCGTGTGCGCGTCGCAACGCGAGTCCGCAACGCAAAAGAAGTGTTGTGCAACTCGACGGTGCCGCTTTGCGGAAGTCATGTAAAGCAATATGCAATAGGGCAGTAGCGCATGAATTTTCCTTGCATCAATCATATTCAACTGCGTAAACTCCTAACGGGTTCGAACGTGGCTCAGCCTTGGCCCGCGAGCCTCCACCGCAACAGACAACTTAATATCGTGAAGGCGTACCAGCCCACGGTGCGGCCAGGCCGGAGTGATCCGGCACGGACCGCACGACGCGAACCCTCTCTCCTCGCGTGAACGGGCCGAGACGCTCGACCGAACAACGAACGGGAACTGCCCCCACCATGTTCCTCTCGCATGATTTCGAGGTCCGCGACCTCGGCCCGGTGCTCGCGCGAAGACGCGGAGTCATCCTCACATTCCTGCTGGTCTTCGTGGCGCTGGCGATTGCGCTCAACACGCTGACGCCCCCCGCATATCGGACGGCCGCTCGCCTCGCGATCCTGCCGGTGGTTTCTCGGTCAGTGGTCA
>CAZADU010000477.1:0-7363 GCA_964483945.1 uncultured bacterium | reverse complement strand
GTGGCCGCCGCACGGCGCGCCAGCGACTCCACCGTGCGCATGGCATTGGACGCGGCCACGAGGCCGGGTGCGCGGTGGCGCCTGCCGAGCAGCGAGTCGGTCCGGGTGGGCGCGGTGACCGGTGCGGGCCCGAGTAAGCGGGCCAGTTCGGCCTCGGCCAGCTCCTGCCCCCACGCTGCACCGAGTTCGCAGAACAGCGCGCACGACCGCAACGCGTGCGAGCGCGCAGCGCGCGGGTCGTCGGCGACGCGGGCAAGCGACAAGTTCACGCGCGCCAGATCGAGCTTCTCGCGGCAGGCGGTGAGCAGCGAGGCGGCCTGCTCCCAGCTGGCGCGTGCGTCGAGCCGTCGACCGCGGGCCATGGCCAGGTCGCCCGCCACACGGTAAGTGACGGCGTGCTCGAAGCGGTCGTCGGTCAGACGCGCCAGTCGTGTGGCGCGATCGAGGGCCAGTTGGGCTTCGTCCAGGCGGCCCAAGGCCACCAGCGCCTCGGCGCGGCGCCGCTCGATCTCGACGATCAAGTCGCCCTCGGGCGCGGTGCGCTCGGCGAGGCCCAACGCCTCGTGATAGCGGTGCAACGACGCTTCGGGCCGCGAGCGGTCGAAGTCGAGCTCGCCCAGGAACTCCAGGGCCAGCACTTCCTCGCGCTGCGCGCCGTGGCGACGGGCGCGGTCGAGCGCATTCAGGAGGTGGGTTTCGGCGTCGGGGAACCGGCGCTCGAGACGCGCGACGTTACCCAGCCCGATCTGCACGTGTGCCAAGTGGAACTCGTCGCCCATCTGCACGAGCACGTCCTCACACGCGCGGTAGTGCTCGGAGGCGCGGGCCCACGCACCCATCTTCTGGTGCACGATGCCGAGATTCTGCAGCGGGATCGCCGTGTCGGCGAGACGGCCCGAGGCGCGGTAGAACTGCAGCGCCGCTTCCAGGTGCGCGATGGCCGGCTCCCACTCGCAGTACTGCTTGTAAATGAGCGCCAGCGTGGTGCGCGAGCGCACCGCGCCCTCCTCGTCGCCGAGGCGGCGATAGAGCACGAGGGCTTCCTCGCCCATGTCGCGCGCCAGCGACAGGTCCCCTTCGCGGTAGGCCGCCACCGCCACCCACGCAAGCGACTGCGCGCACAGCGACAGGTCGCCGGTGGTCTCCGCCACGGCGAGCGCTTGCTGCGCGGACGCCTTGGACTCGGCGATGCGTCCCAGCTGCGACAGCGACTTGGAAAGCGCCAGCAGCACGCTCACACGCGGGGCGGCCAGCTTTTCGGGCAGCGAGTTCAGCAGCTCGCGCGCCTGGGCGGCCGCAGCCTGAGGCTCGCCCTTGGCGATCCGGCAGTGGATCGCCATCAGTTCGAGCGCGCAACGGCGCGTGACCGAGAGGTCACGCGCCGCCGGCAGCGACATCAGGCGGTCGATGGTCTCCAGCGCAGGGACATGACTGTCCGCCTGGAGATAGAGGTCCGCGAGCATCTCGAGGTCCTCGAGGGCATGCACCGGTCTGGCCGGCGCGCCCGCGAGGCGCTGTTCGAGAGACGCGATCCTGTCGTGGTCGCCCATCAACACGCCCGTTCTCCACTTCTCATGACTACCCGACTGACTTCAAGCCTCCCGGCCAGTCACCCCCCGTCGCCCTTCCGAGCCCCCGACGCTCAGCGTCAGAAACGGAAGAAGACGCGGTAGACCGTCGAGAAGGCCACTCGGAAGCTCCACATCCACTTGCCCGACAAGCCCATGCGCTCCGACGCGATCGTCCGGATGCCGGGGCTCGACGCTCCGCGCGGCGGTCCGACCCTGACGATCGACGTCTTTCCGTCGGGCCAGTCCGGATCGCCTTCTCCCGGGTCGGGGCCCGGCGGCGGCGCGGTCTCGCCCGGCGCGTAATCCGCGCGGACATGACCGGGCCACGACACCGTCCCGCCGGCCACGAGGGTCAGCGCGAGGATGAGGGTCCACAGCCGATTCGAAGCTCTTCCCATATTCGTTTTCCACTCCCCAGTCGATTCATCACGCCCAAGGCGCGACCTAAAAAACCCGAACGTGTGCGCCGTTGTCACCGTTCGAGGGCGGATACGGGTGTCTCCTCGAAGGTGACTGCGGCTCACAGTCGCCCGGGTCGATGGAAAGGCTAGACCCCTTGCTCCAGCAGAGGCAAGGAGTTTGTGGGGCTCTTGGGGTAGCCGGGGGGTTACGCGGCAATTCTCTGCATGGGGCATGGCAAGGGCCCCGGCGGGTGGCGCCCTCCGGGGCCCTCGAACAGCCCGTGGCTTACTTCTTCCTGAGCTTCTGCCCCTGCGCCGAGTCCTCGACCGCCACACCCATGCCGGCGAGCTGGTCGCGCAGCTCGTCCGAGCGCTTCCAGTCCTTGGACTTCCGGGCGTTCAGACGGGCCTCCGCCAGCTCCAGCACGTCGGCCGGCCAGGCCGCCTCGCCGGGCACGAGCCAGAACAACCCGAGAATCGCGCCCAGCCGGAGCAGCACGCGGGCCCCCTGGACCGCCTCTGCACCGCCCCCCTCGTCCAGAGCGCGGTTCACCGCCCGGGCCAGGTCGAACAGATGACCCAGCGCGCCGGCGGTATTGAAGTCGTCGTGCATGGCCTCGTGGAACAACGTCTCGGCCGTGGTGGCGGCTTCCCCCAGTCCGCCGCCCGGCGCGGCGCCGTCGGGCGCGGCCCACGCGTTCGCACGCTCCAACGGCCCGCGCAGGCGCGCATAGGCCACGCTCGCCTCGGACAGCCGCTCGGTGCTGAACTCGATCGGGCTTCGGTAGTGCGTGCTCATCAAGTAGAACCGCACCACCTCGGGGTTCCAGTCCCTGACGATGTCCTCGATGAAGAAGAAGTTGCCCACCGACTTCGACATCTTCGCACCCGACAGGTTCACCAGTCCGTTCTCGGCCCAGTAGTTCGCGAACGGCTTGCCGCAGTAAGCCTCGCTTTGTGCGATCTCGTTCTCGTGGTGCGGAAAGATCAGGTCCTGCCCGCCGCCGTGAATGTCGAACGTCTCGCCCAGGTACTTCATGGCCATGGCCGAGCACTCGATGTGCCAGCCGGGCCGGCCCGGGCCCCACGGGCTCTCCCAGGCGGGCTCGCCGGGTTTGGCGCCCTTCCACAGTGCGAAGTCGAGTGCGTCGCGTTTGGCCTCGCCGGGCTCGATCCGGTAGCCCTCGCGCAGTTCGTCCACGCGCCGACCCGAGAGCTTGCCGTAGTCGGCCTTCTTGCGGACATCGAAGTACACGTCGCCGCCCGCCGCGTACGCGTAGCCCTTGTCGATGAGCGTGGCGATCATGCGGTGCATCTCGGCGATGTGCTGCGTGGCGCGCGGGTAGTGGGCGGCGCGCTTGATGTTGTGCAGGTCCGCGAAACGCAGGTAGGCATCGATGTTGCGATCACTCACGCTCTGGTAGTCCACGCCCTCGGCGGTTGCGCGCTCGATGATCTTGTCGTCCACGTCGGTGAAGTTGTAGACGTACGTGACCTCGTAGCCCAGGTGCTCGAGGTAGCGGCGCATGACCTCGGCCGACAGCGAGGCGCGGATGTGGCCCACGTGCGGCTTGTTCTGCACGGTCATGCCGCACACGTACATGCCCGCTTTGCCAGGGGTCACGGGCACGAACTCGCGCTTCTCGCGCGTCAGCGTGTCGTAGATGCGCAGCAAGGGCACAGCGTCCTCCTTCGCGTTCACGTCTTGGCGGGCGTTCTCGGGCCCGCTCCGGTCAGGCTTCCGGCGGGCGGGCCCCGGCGGCGAAGGCCGGCCAGCGAGGGCCGGGCGGCCTAGATCAGTCCCTCGACCGTCTTGCGATCGAGCCGCTTCACGAGTGCGACCAGCAGCTTCACCGTGGCCTCGTAGTCGCGCCGGCTGATGATACTGACGTGGCTGTGGATGTAGCGGGCCGGCACACCCATGGAGATACTGGGCACGCCTTCGCCCGAGAGGTGGATGCGGCCTGCGTCGGTGCCGCCACGCTCGACCGCCTCGAACTGCAGCGCGATCTTCATGGCCTCCGCGGTGTCGATGACGAGGTCGCGCAGGCGCCGGTTCGGGATGCTCGTGGCGTCATAGATCACCACCAGCGGGCCGCCCCCCAGCTTCTCGTCGCCCTCGGTACCGGGCGTGTCGTGCGCGATGCCCACGTCGAGCGCGAACGCCACGTCAGGCCGCACCTTGCTCGCCGACGTCTTCGCACCACGCAGGCCGACCTCCTCCTGCACCGTGGCGACGGCGTAGACGATGTTCGGGTGCTTCTGGCCGACGAGCCGCTTGGCGGTCTCGGCTGCGAGCGCGCAGCCGATGCGGTTGTCCCACGCCTTGGCGAGCAGCAGGTCGGGATTGGCCATCACCGCGAACGCCGAGTCCGGCACGATCGGGTCGCCGGGGCGGATGTCGAGCTTCTTGTGCACGTCCCAGCCGCTGGCCGCACCCACGTCGATGTACATGTCCTTGATCTCGAGCACCTTCTTGCGATCCTCGTCGCGCAGTTCGTGGGGTGGCTTGCTGCCCACCACACCGAGCACGTCGCCCTGGCGCGTCTTGATGATGAGACGCTGCCCGAGCACGACGTGGCCCCACCAGCCGCCGAGCGGCAGGAACTTGATGAAGCCTTCCTTGGTGATCGAGCGCACCATGAAGCCCACCTCGTCGAGGTGGCCGGCGAGCATGACCTTGGGACCCTTGGCGTCGCCCTTCTTCTCGCAGATGAAGCTGCCGAGGCGGTCCTTGGAGAACGGACCGACGCCCTTCAGGTACTTCTGCATCACTACGGCGACGTCCTCCTCGAAACCGGGGACACCGTGCGCATCGACGAGTTCCTTGAGAAAGGCCAGCGAGCGGTCCATGGGATCTCCCAACGGGATTTTCGTGCTGCGGATCGAGTCGTGGTCGTGGGTGAAGCGTGCCGTCAGTGCGCTGAGGCTTTCGCCGCACGGGCATCGGCGCGGGCCAGGTCCAGCATGCGGCCGACCAGCTGGTCATAGCTCAGGCCCTTGGCCAGCGCGGCCATGGGGACCAGGCTGGTCGGCGTCATGCCCGGAACGGTATTGACCTCGAGCACGTACGGCTCGTCGTCCTCGCTCAAGCGGAAGTCCACGCGCGCCACGCCGCGGCAACCGATCACCGCGCAGCACTCCACTGCCAGTTCGCGCACGTGGCGGCCCAGCTCGGTGTGCAACTTGGCCGGACACGTGTACTCGGTCTTGCCCTTGGTGTACTTGGCCTCGTAGTCGTAGAAACCGCTCTTGGGCGCGATTTCGACGATCGGATAAGCCTCCTCGCCCACCACGGCCACGGTCAGCTCGCGGCCTTCGATGTACTGCTCGATCAAGATCTGGGTGTCGTGCCGCCCGGCTTTCTCGAGCGCGGGGTCGAGTTCCGAGGGGTGCTTGACGACACTCAAGCCCACGGTGGACCCCTCGGCGTTGGGCTTGACGATGAGCGGGTAGCCGCCAAGCAGGCTGGTGTCGACCGTGCGCCCGGCTACACCGGACTCGAGCAGCATCCAGTGCGGCGTGGGAATGGCCTCGCGTTCGAGCACGCGCTTGGTCATCGCCTTGTCCATCGCGAGCGCGCTCGCCAGCACGCCCGAGCCGGTATACGTCTTGCCGGCCAGTTCCAGCGCGGCCTGGATGATGCCGTCTTCACCATAGGTGCCGTGCAGCGCGATGAACACGACTTCGGCAGCCTGCACCGGCGCGGACTGCACGCAGGCGAGCATCGCCGAGACCGGCAGCTTGAGCACCTGGTCGCGCTTGGCCGCCGAGGCTTCCTCGGAACCCGGCGTCAGCACGCTGCCGTCGGCTCCGTCCACCGACGTGACGTCGTGGCCCAGGTTACGAAGCGCTTGCGCCATACCCTGCCCCGTGCGCAGCGAGATCTCGCGCTCGCTCGAGCGCCCACCCATCAGCACCGCGACCTTCATCGCCACGTCCTCCGTGAATGGATGATGGAACCACGCCCGCCGCGCATCGCGCGGCTCACGCCCCGCGGCCTGCCGCGCGCTCGAGGCGCGCTACGCAGCGTTCGCGCCCGAGTAGTTCCGCGATCAGCGGCAGCTCGGGACCATGCGTGCGTCCGGTGAGGGCCGCGCGGATGGGCTGGAAGAGCTCGCGGCCCTTCACCCCCAGCGCGGGGGCGAGCGAACGAACGGCCGATTTAACCCCGTCGGCACTCCAGTCCGCAAGCGCCGCGAACGCGGCGGCCGCGGCCGCGCACACCGCCGCAGCACCCGGCGTGCCCAGCGCGTCTCGGGCGGCAGGCTCCAGCACGGGCTCCTCCTCGAGGAACGGCGCCAGCTCGCCCGGCAGGTCGGCGAGCGTGGCGAGGTTGCCGCGCACCGCCTCAAGGATGTGTAGCCGCGTGGCCTCCGGCCACGCCCGCGCGCCCGCGGGAAGAAACGCCGGCGCATCCGCCCCGGCCGCCTCCACCCACGCCAGGATCGCGGCCCCGGACGCCCCGTGCAGCCAGTGCGCATTCATCCACGCCAGCTTGCCCACGTCGAACACCGAACCCGAGCGCCCCACGCGGTCCAGCGTGAACGCGGCGATCATCTCGTCGCGGGTCAGTACTTCGCGTTCGTCGCCCGGATGGAAGCCCAGCAGCGCCAGGTAGGCGAGCAGCGCATCGGCCACGTAACCCGCGCGCCGCCAGTCGCCCACCGCCACCGCCGCCTCACCTTCGCGCTTGCTCATCTTGGAGCGGTCGGTGTTGAGGATGAGTGCGACGTGCGCGAACCGCGGCGGGGTCCAGCCGAACGCCGCGTACAGCATGAGCTGGCGGGGCGTGTTCGCCAGGTGTTCCTCGGCGCGGATCACGTGCGTGATGGCCATGTCGTGGTCGTCCACCGCACACGCAAAGTTGTAAGTGGGCAGCCCGCTCGAGCGCAGTATCACGAAGTCGCCCACCACGCCGGCGGGGAACACCACCTCACCGCGCACGTCGTCGTCGAGCTTCCAGTCGCGGGATTCCACGACGAAGCGAATGCTGTGCGGCTCGCCGGCCGCGGCGCGTGCGGCCGAGTCGGCGGCGGCCAGTACGCGGCAGCGACCGTCGTAGTGCGGCGGCCGGCCGGCGGCGAGCGCGGTCTTGCGGCGCACCTCGAGACTATCGTCGGTGCAGAAGCAGCGGTAGGCGAGGCCGCGCGCCATGAGATCGTCCGCGTGCGTGCGGTAGAGCGCGTGCCGCTCGCTCTGCCGGTAGCTCGCGTGCGGGCCGCCCACGTCAGGGCCCTCGTCCCAGTGGAGCCCCAGCCAGCGGAGGTCGTCCAGGACCCCCTGCTCGCTCGCCATGGTCGAGCGCTCGGTGTCGGTGTCCTCGATCCGCAGCACGAGCACGCCCGCGTGCTTGCGGGCGAAGACCCAGTTGAAATACGCCGTGCGCGC
>CAZADU010000476.1:0-3548 GCA_964483945.1 uncultured bacterium | reverse complement strand
CGGGTGTACGGTGGTCGCACTGTTCGGGAGCACTTCGCCCGTGCTGGGCTTCGCGCCCGCGGGCGAGGGGCACAGTGTGTTGTGCCGAAACCTCTCCTGCCAGCCGTGCACGCTCCACGGCCGCGAGCGCTGTCCGCTCGGGCACCACGCCTGCATGAACGGCATCACCGTGGACGAGGTCCTGGCCGCCGTGCTCGAACGCGCAACAGGGGCGTCTTCCGCCTTGCTTGCGAGGGAGCCGGCCTGACATGCTCAGCGGGACCGGACACCACGTGCGCCAGACTGGTCGGTTCCCGATGAACACTGCTCGATCCACCGCGCGCCTCGCCCGCCTCGGGCTGGCCCTTTTGCTCTGCGTGCTCTGCATGCTCTGCGGCAACTCGCCGTCCGCGTGGGCCGCCGAATCGGGCTCTGCGGCCGTCGCGCACGCGTTCGGTGCCGTGCTTCCCGAGAGCGCCGTCCTGGTGGTGGATCCGGACTCGCGCGCGATCGAGGCGCTGCGCGGTCTTCGTGTCCCGGTCGGCCAGGGGCAGGCCGCCGCCGCCGGGACGCGCGACTGGATGATGGCTTCCGCCGCCGTGTTCGGCCTCGACCCCGTCAGCGCCGGACTGGAGGTGGACCGCGTCGAGCGCCTGGCCGACGGGCGCACGCGAGTGACGTTGCGCCAGCTCTGGCGTGGTCTCCCCGTCTCCGGGGCCGATGCCCGGGCGGTGGTTTCCGCCGCCGGCGAGTTGCGATATCTCGCTTCAACGCTCGGTCCCGTCGCACCCGATGCGCACTCCCCGGCGGTCTCGCGCGAACACGCCGTGACCGAAGCGGCGCGAGCCACCGGCGCCGACCTCTCCCGCGTGCCCGCGCGGGAACGGCTGGTGATCCGCCGAGCGCGCGGCGTGGATCGGCTGGCGTGGGAAGTGCTGCTCGAACGTGTCGCGGGCCTGCCGGTAGAGGTGTGGGTGGGTGCAGTTGACGGTGAGGCGTTCGAAGTCGATGCGGGTATCGCGCGCGCGGTGGGGCTGGCTTACCCGACGGACCCTCGGGCCGACTTCGCGGAGGTGGCACTCGAGCGGCTGCTCCCCGCGGAGGGGCTCGCGAGCCACCTGCTGGCGATCGAGGACCAGGGCGGTCCTAAGGTCACGCCGCTCGCACCCGGCGACTATCGCTACCCGCCGGGGGAAGGCGGCTTCGAACAGGTGAACGCCTACTGGCACGGCGACCGGTTTCTGCACGAGTACTTGGGATCGCTTGGCTACGCGGGCCCGCCGGAATCGCTGATCGTGCGCGTCCACGCGCCGCTCGAACCCAACGTCGCGGTCACGAGCGGGCGATTCGTTCACCTTGGCCGCGCCATCTCCGGGTTCACTCGTGATGCAGCACTGAGTCACGACCTCATCTACCACGAGCTCGTGCATGCGGTGCTCTACGGCAAGGACGTGCAGCCCGGGGGTGTGCGCCGCGAGGCGGGTGCGCTTCACGAAGCGCTCGCGGATTACTTTGCGGCGGCGACCACCGGCGACCCCGCCATCGGCGAGTGGGCCTACCTGAACTTCCCCAACGGCGCGACGCGCGTGGATATGCCGCAGGACACGTGGAATGCGGCCCACTACGATCAGGTCTCGTACGCGGCGGCGCCGATCGCGTCGGTCTGGGCCAACAGCATGATCTTGTCCTCGGCGCTGTGGGACCTACGTTCGAGCATCGGCCCAGCCTGCGATTCTCTGGTGCTGGAAGCACTGGACTTCCTGCCCACGGTGCCCACATGGCCGCACTTTGCGAACGCGTTGCTGCAGGCCGACGAGGAGTTCCACGATGAGCGCTTCCGCTCCGCCATCACCTTGGTGCTGTCGCGGCGCGGGATCCGTGGCGCAGCTGTCGCGGCCTTCTCGGGTCCGACCCAACTCGACCCCGGACAGGTGGGGGAGTTCCGCGCCGAACCTTGCTGCGGCGAGGTGCTGGGGCGCTACCAGTGGTGGGCGCAGGCCGTATGCCGCGGCGCGCGGTGCGGGGATTGGCGATGGCTGGGCTCGGACCGCACGCTGCGGACGGGATTCGACGATGAGTCGATCCTCGAACTCCGGGTGGAGACCCCATGGGGCGACACGCTGCGGAGCGCGAGACGGATCGCGTCGCGAGTTCCGTCCCTGCAGCTCGGCGGGCCATCGCGCGTCGTCGAGGGGGCCGTGGGCGCGTGGACTGCTCGAGCCGTCGGGGTGGACCCCGTGCGCGTCACGTGGCAGCGGTGGTGGCGGCGTGCGAACGATTTCTACCGGGTGATCGGCGAGGGATCCGAGCAATCGTTCGTGGCCGACACCAGCTTCACGCTGGTCGTGACCGCCCGGGATGGCCTCGGTCGGAAGGTTCAACAGGTGTTCGAGGTGGAGACGTATCTCGACAAGCCCCCGTCGCTTGCCACCGGTGTGTTCCGCGTCGGGTGCGTCCTGCCACTGGGCGCGCGATCCGGGGAAGTGCGTTTGGAGTTGGTGCGCGATGATCCGCTGCGCATCGAGGTGCTCGACGTCTTGGGGCGTCTGCGTGCGGTGCTCACGGACGGACCGACGGCGCGCGGCGCGCACGTCCTGCGCTTCGACGTGGACGGGTTCGCGCCCGGCGTGTACCTGCTGCGCGTGCGGCAGGGGAACGATCACGCGGTGTTGCGCTTCGCGGTCGTTCGCTGACGGGCGGCATCGGCAGAACGCCCCGGCGGCCCGTGATGCCAAACTGGCGGAAGTCCACTACACTGCGCGGCTCCCAGCACGCAGCCGGGCCGCCCAAGCCCAATTCCCGGAGACGTCAGTGAGCGAGAAGGACGTGAAGAAGCAATACGTCGAGGACCTGACCGACCAGTCGGACGACTTCTCCCGCTGGTACACCGAGGTGATCCGCAAGGCCCAGCTCGCCGACTACTCGCCGGTACGCGGCTGCATGGTGATCCGACCCTATGGATACGGGCTGTGGGAGAACCTGCAGCAGCAGCTGGACCGGCGCATCAAAGCGACCGGCCACCAGAATGCGTACTTCCCGATGCTGATCCCCGAGTCGCTGTTGCAGCTCGAGGCCGACCACGTCGAGGGCTTCGCGCCCGAATGCGCATGGGTCACGCACGGCGGCCGCGAGCCGCTCGAGGAGCGCTACGCGATCCGCCCGACCAGCGAGGCCATCATCGGGCACATGTACTCGCGCTGGATCGAGAGCTACCGCGACCTGCCGGTGCTCCTGAACCAGTGGTGCAATGTCATGCGCTGGGAGAAGGTCACCCGACCGTTGCTGCGCACGTCGGAGTTCCTGTGGCAGGAAGGGCACACCGCGCACGCCACCGAACCCGAGGCCCGCGAGGAGGTGCTGCGCATGCTCGAGGTGTACCGCGAGTTCGTCGAGACCGAGTTGGCGATTCCCGTGTTCGCGGGTAAGAAGAGCGATGCCGAGCGCTTCGCGGGTGCCGAGGAGACGTTCACGATCGAGGCCCTGATGAAGGACGGCAAGGCGCTGCAGGCCGGCACCAGCCACCATTTGGGCCAGCATTTCGCCAAGGTGTTCGACATCACATACCAGGA
>CAZADU010000475.1:0-6901 GCA_964483945.1 uncultured bacterium | reverse complement strand
ATGAGAGCCGGCTCGACACCAGCCTGTTCCATGTGCCGCCCCGTCCCGGTGATCAGCGCTGGCTATGGTGACGCATGGCGGATCTGGGCGAACTCATTATCCGTCCAGACGATTACCCCCTTGCGGCGGACCAGTTCTTCCTGACGCGCATGGATGGGTGCGGCGCGGCGCGCGTCGAGGATCTCAAGCCTCACTTTCATGATCCCGGCGGCGGGGATGTCGAGGATTTTCGCGGCCGTGTAGGAAAGATCGATGATGCGACCGGCGATGAATGGACCGCGGTCGTTGATCCTGACAACAAGGGCGCGGCCATTGACACTGTTGGTAACGCGCACGTAGGTCCCGAAAGGGAGCGTTTTGTGGGCAGCGGTCAGCCCGAGCATGTTGTACCGCTCGCCGTTGGCGGTTGTCCTGCCGTGAAAGGTCGGTCCGTACCATGAGGCATCCCCGGAGAGACCCCGCGAGCGGGAGGCGCAGGCCCCTGTCGCGAGAAGGGAGGCGCACAGCAGGCAGACACTCCAGGAGGCTGAAGAACGCGTAGGGTGGCCCTTCATCCTGGAGGATTGTCCGCGCTGCCGGGCCGTCGTCGCTCCCCGAGCGCGCCAATGAGCGTCTTGACGTCGGCCACGGCATGACGCGAGCAGTACTCCTCGATTTCGCGCGCGACGCGGAGCGAGGCAGCGGGTTCCGTGAATGTCGCCGTCCCCACCTCGACGGCGGACGCCCCCGCGAGGAGAAACTCGATCGCGTCGGCGCCGCACCGGATACCCCCGATTCCGATCAGCGGCAGTTTCACGGCGCCGGATACTATGGAGACCAGGTGAACCGCCATCGGCTTGATCGCAGGACCCGAGAGGCCCCCCGACCAGGAAGAGAGAATGGGACGCTGGCGCTCCACGTCGATGGCCATTCCCATGAATGTGTTCGTGAGGGAAAGAATGTCGGCTCCCGCATCACGCGCCGCACGGGCGATCACCGTGATATCGGTCACGTTGGGTGACAGCTTCACGATGAGCGGAAGCCGCGTGGCCCCGCGCACAGCGGCGGTCACACGCGCCGTTGCGTCAGGGTCGACGCCAAACTCGATCCCGCCGCGATCAGTGTTGGGGCACGAGATATTCAGCTCGATTCCGGCGACCCCCTCGGCCGCGTTGATCTTTCGGGCCAACGCCGTGAATTCCTCGACCGTTTCGCCGAAGATGTTGGCGATCACGACGGCCCGGCAGCGACGCAACAGCGGGAGCTTTTCCGTGATGAACGCCTCAACACCGATATTTTGCAGCCCGATTGAGTTGAGCATCGCCGCGGGTGTTTCGGCGAGACGTTGCGGGGGATTGCCTTCGCGCGGCACAAGAGAGAGACTCTTGGAGACAATCCCGCCCAGCAGTGAGACATCGAAGAAGGGGAGAAGATCGACACCGTACCCGGAGGTGCCGCTGGCCGTCAGCACCGGGTTCTTGAGGTGCAGGGGGCCCAGTGAGACCATCATCGTAGGAGGGGTCGCCTCCCGGCTCAAAAGCACACCTGCGCCGCGTCAAAGACAGGACCTTCGACGCAAATTCTGCGATATCGCAGCGGCGCGTCGGGGCTCTCCTTTGTGCCAACAACGCACCCGACGCAGACGCCGAAGCCGCAGGCCATGGGGCTTTCGAGCGACAGGTAACACCTGACTCCGTGGCGCGCCGCCACCAGCGCCGTCGCCTTCATCATCGGTGTTGGTCCGCACGCGCAGATCACCCAGCGCAGGGCGGCGTTTGCGCCTTCAGCGGTTAGCGTCACATCGAGCAGGTCGCTGACAAATCCCCGATTCCCCCGGGTCCCGTCGTCGGTCGAAACGAGGACCTCAACACCCGCGTCCTGTGTGTATTTGATCCCCGCCATGTCCGCCGCCGTCCTGCATCCAGAGAGCATCAGGGGAGCTCCCCCCCGGTTGAGTTCGGACATGGCCAGCGGATGCAGGGAAGCCGATCCGATCCCGCCGGAGGTCCACCGCATGAGTCTCGTGTTCCGACACGCCATTGTCGTAGGCGCCAGCTCCGGCGTGGGTGCCGAGATCGCCCGCCAGTTGGCCGCAGGCGGCTGCGCTGTGGCGCTGCTCGGGCGGCGGGAAGCGGAGCTGCAGGCGGTAGCCGCACATGTCGCGGCCGGTGGCCGCGGCCGTGCGATCACGCGCACACACGATGTGCGGGACCACGAGCGTGTTCCAGCGCTGCTCGAGGAACTCGCTACCGATCTCGGCGGGCTCGACCTGCTGGTCTACGCCGCGGGCATCATGCACCTGCCCCGCGAGGGCGAGTACGATGCCGCGCGCGACCGCGCCGAGCTCGAGGTGAACCTGTTGGGTGCCATGGCGTGGACCGCGCCCGTGGCCGCACGGTTCGAGGCCCAGCGCGCCGGCACGATCGTGGCCATCTCGAGCATCGCCGGCGAGCGCGGCCGCCGCACGTTCCCCGCTTACTCCACGTCCAAGGCCGGCCTCACCACGTGGATGGAAGCGCTGCGCAATCGGGTGTCGCGCTACGGTGTCAACGTCGTGACGGTGAAGCCGGGGTTCATAGACACGGCGATCCTCGCCCAGGTCGAGAAGAAGCCGAAGGGCGCTCTGCTCACGTCGCCCGAGCGCGCCGCGACGCTGATCCTGTCGGCCGCGCGTCGGGGCGGTAGCCCGAGCGTGTTCGTGCCCGGCATGTGGTGGCCCATCGTCATGATCGTGCGCCACCTGCCGTCGTTCGTGTTCCGACGGCTGAACATCTAGCCCGTATGCCGTTGCGAACGACCGCTGCGTGGCGCGTCCTCGACGGGTTCGCGGGCTCGGTGCGCTCGCTGTCTCGCTCGGTAAGCCCCGAGAGCGTGGACGAGATGGCTCGGGTGTTCGCCACCGCGCTCGCCGAGGGCTGGAAGGTGTCGTTCCGCGGCGCCGGCCGCAGCTACGGCGACGCGTCGCTCAACACCGGGCAGCTCGCGGTGGACGGGCGCGCGATGCGGCGCATCCTGTCGTTCGACGCGCACGCGGGCGTGATCGAAGCCGAGGGCGGTGTGAGCATCGCCGAGATCTGGCGCCACACACTGCCGCATGGTTGGTGGCCGGCGGTGGTGCCCGGGACCATGTTTCCCACCGTGGCCGGCTGCGTGGGCATGAACATCCACGGCAAGAACTGCTTCAAGGTGGGCCCGTTTGGGGACCACGTGCTGGAGCTGGACCTGCTCACCGCGAGCGGCGAGCGGAAGACGCTGTCGCGTGAGTGCCAGCCCGAGTTGTTCCGCGCCGTGGTCGCCGGGCTGGGGCTGCTGGGGGCCGTCACTCGCGTGAAGCTCCAGTTGAAGCACGTCGAGAGCGGCCGCATGCGCGTCTCACCCATCATCGCTGAGTCGCTCCCCCAGATGTTCGACGCGTTCGAGGAACACATGCCACGCGCGGACTACGCGGTGGGCTGGATCGACTGCTTCGCCTCGGGACGTTCACTCGGCCGCGGTCTCGTGCACGTGGCGAACCATCTGCACGAGCACGACGACCCCGAGGCCAAGCGCTCGCTCGCGGTGGAGGAGCAGGAGCTGCCCGGGAGCATCATGGGCCTGCCCAAGTCGCTGCTGTGGATGTTCATGAAGCCGTTCACCAACGACTTCGGCATGCGGCTCGTGAACCAGGCCAAGTACGTGCTGCCGGAGCCCGTCGAGGAGGATGGCGCCTACCGGCAGTCACACGCGGGCTTCGCCTTCCTGCTCGACTACGTGCCCGACTGGCGACTGGCCTACGGGGAAGCTGGCTTCATCCAGGTGCAGCTGTTCGTGCCCGACACGCACGCTCGCGAGGCGTTCGCCGAGGCACTGCGGCTGTGCCAGCGTCGCGGCATCGTGAGCTACCTGGGGGTGTTCAAGCGGCACCGTCCCGACGACTACCTGCTCTCGCACGGGCTCGACGGCTGGTCGCTCGCACTCGACTTCAAGGTGCCGCGTGACGCGCAGCGGTTGTGGGACACGGCCGCCGACCTGACGCGACTGGTGCGCGACGCCGGGGGTACCTACTACCCGGCCAAGGACCAGGTGGTGGACGCCGGCTCGTTCGCGCGGGCATTCGGGCCACGGCTCGATCAGTTCCGCGACCTCAAGCGCCGCGTGGACCCCGACGGCTTGTTCGCGAACGACCAGGCGAGGCGGCTCGGGATCGTGTAGGTCGAGGTGCTAACGCGTCAGCTGCCTCGCCATCGTGCCGTCGGCGCGCATGACCCACAGATCGAACGCACCCGACGCATCACACTGGAACACGATGTTCTTCTCGTCCAGCCAGCATGGGGCCTCGTCCATCATGGCGCGCTCATGCGCACGAAGGCGTGAGATCCTCCCGCTCTTCACGTCCACCTTGTGGATATAGACGTCGGCCGTCGTCGGCTCGCCCTCGGCTGAGCCGGCGGCCTGGAACAGGATCGACTTGCCGTCCTGCGACCACGCCGGCCACTGCGGGCGGCCGTAGCCAGCCGGTAGCCGGACCAGTTCGCTCTTCCGGCCGCTCTCGGCGCGGATCAGCCAGATTTGCATCGAGCCGGTCGAGTCGTTGCGCGTCGCGGCGATGGCGGCATCGTTGGGAGACCACGCGAGGTTGTACCAGGCGCTCGAACTGTCGGTGAACGCCCGGAACATCATGCCGTCGCGGCGAGCCACGCCCAACCGGCTGCGCGTCCAACTGCCACGCGTGATGGCGAGCTTTTCTCCGTCATTCGAGAGGCGAATCGACCGGACTCCCGGTAGCTGCACGATGGTGCTCAACATGCCACCCGCCGCCGGCACGCTCAGGAGTGCGGTGGTATCCCCACGCGCCACCGTGAACACGATGCTCTTGCCGTCCTCGGCCCACGCCGGCGGGCCCTCCGCCTCGGGGGTGTTGGTCAGCCGCCGGCTCATCCCGGTGGCGACATCCACCACGTGGAGGTCGGTGACACCGTCACGCTCGGAGCAGTAAGCGACCTGCTTGCCATCGGGCGAGGCGGCGGGCAGCGTGGCGAAGCGAGCCGGCGCGAACGGTGAAGCGCTCGCCGACGGGGTCGGGTTCACGGCCGTCGAATCGCTCGAGCGTGCGGCACCCGGCGCCAGTACAGCCGTGCACACCACCGCAGCCAGCAGGTGTGAGGTGGATCGCCGGCGCGAAGTGGTGTGTGAAGTGCTGCGCATCACTGCCCTCCGTTTCGAGGCGGTGATCCGGCCTCATGAGTCACTTGCGGGATTCGGGCTCGCACAGCTCCACCAGCACGCCGCCGAGGCTCTTGGGGTGAAGGAACGCGACCTGTGATCCATGCGCACCGGGGCGCGGGGTCTCGTCGATCAGGCGCACACCGGCAGCCTTCGCGCGCGCGAGGTGAGAGACCAGGTCCTTTACCTCGAGGCTCACGTGGTGCAGGCCCGGGCCGCGCGTGTCGAGGAACTTCGCCACGGTGTGGTCCGCTCGCTTCGGCTCCAGCAGCTCCAGCGTGACGGGGCCCAGGTGCACGAACACCACGCGCAGTCCGCCGTCGTCCAGCAGTTCCTCGGCCCCGCGCGTGGCGCCAAGGCCGTTCACCAGTGTCTCCACGAGCGCGTCGGCCTCGCGCACCGCGATCGCGACGTGCGATAGCGACGTTACATCGGCGCCTTCGGGCCCACTGGCCCCGGGTGCCCCACCGCGGACTTCAGGCGTGTGTTCACTCACAGCTTCTCTCCCGGGCGGTGCACGCCGAAGACGGCACGCAAGGTGTCGCACACCTCGCCCAGTGTGGCGCGAGCGTTGAGCGCGTCGAGGATCAGCGGCACCATGTTGGACGTGCCGCGCGCAGCGGCGTCCAGCCGCAGCAACGCCGCGGTGCACGCCTTGGGGTCACGGCTCGCGCGCCAGTCGGCGAGGAATCGCGCGCGCGTTTCCTCGACCGAGGGGTCGTGCGCGAACGGTGGCGCGGGCACAGGCCGCTCGTCGCCGAACTTGTTCACACCCACCACCACGCGTTCGCCATTCTCGACGTCTCGCTGCCAGCGGTACGCCGCCTCGTGGATCTGGTCCTGCACCCAGCCGTCGGTGATGGCCTGCAGCATGCCACCGCGCGCGTCCACGTCGGCGATGAGCGCACGGGCGCGTGATTCGAGGTCGGCGGTCATGGCTTCGACCCAGTAGCTACCCGCGAGCGGATCCGCGGCATCCGTGGCACCGCTCTCGTGCGCGAGAACCTGCTGTGTGCGCAGTGCCAACAGTGCCGACTCCTGCGACGGCAGGCCGAGTGCTTCGTCATAGCTGTTCGTGTGCAGCGACTGCGTCCCGCCCAGCACCGCCGAGAGGCCCTGCAGTGTCACACGCACCACGTTGTTGAGCGGTTGCTGCGCAGTGAGCATGGAGCCCGCGGTCTGCGTGTGGAACCGCAGTTTGCGTGCCTCTGCATCGCGAATGCCGAAGCGCTCGTGGAGCAACTCGGCCCACAGCTTGCGCGCTGCGCGGAACTTGGCCGCTTCCTCGAACAGGTGGTTATGCGCGTTGAAGAAGAACGACATGCGTCGTGCGATGGTGACCAGGTCGAGTCCGCGCTCGCGCGCCGCCTCGAGGTACGTGAACCCATCGGCCAGCGTGAATGCCAGCTCCTGCACGGCGGTGCAGCCCGCCTCGCGCATGTGGTAGCCCGACACCGAGATGCTGTTCCACTGCGGCACGTGGGCGGCCGTGAACTCGAACACGTCCGTGATGAGCCTCAGCGACGGCCGGGGCGGGTAGATGTACGTACCGCGCGCGATGTACTCCTTCAAGACGTCGTTCTGCACCGTGCCGCCGAGCTTGCCGCGCGGGATGCCGCGTGCGTCCGCGACCGCGACGTAGAACGCGAGCAGGAGAGGCGCGGTCGCGTTGATGGTCATCGAGGTGGTGACCCGATCGAGCGGCAGGTCCGCGAGCAGC
>CAZADU010000474.1:0-1869 GCA_964483945.1 uncultured bacterium | reverse complement strand
ACCGAAAACACGGCCTCCGGCGTGAGATTGCTTAGTCGCACCGACTGCCGCGCACCTCCCGGGGTGCCCGGCACCGGCGGATTCGGCACCAGCGTGCCGCTCGCCCACTGGGCCCAGGTTCCGATGCCACCGTAGCGCCAGCGGATCTGGTATTCGGTGGCGGGGCCGCGACAGCCTCCGAGGCTATCGTCGCCTGGCGGTGTCCAGTCGATGTCGATACCGTTGTCCGTTCCGGGGTAGGTGTCCGAGACCGCGGCGAGGTCCAGCACGCGCGAGGGGCGGCTGTTGAACCGCTCCACCCGGAGCCAGCGCGCGATCGCCGGAGTGCCGGTGCTGTTCAGCACGAACAGCATGTAGTCCCCGGGCGGTGCTTCGAACGAGTCCGCGGGTGCTTGCACGCACAGCCGAGTCCCGCCCCCCGCGAGCGCTTCGCTCGAGGCGACCGTGAGCAGCACGTAGCGTTGGTTTTGGTCGAAGCCGTGCGTGGTGGAGGCCGGCCGCACCAGTGCGACGCGGCTGACACTCGCTGCGGCGATATCCACGCGCACTTCGAAGCGATGCCCGTAGCGAGCCTGCTGGTCCGCCGCGAGGATCTGCGGTCGCACCGCCGCACCGCCGCCCTCTGCGAACAGGTACCAGGGCGAGTAGAGTTCGGCCATCTCGTCGTCGGCGGCGAAGCGCTCGTTCCCGCCGGCCACGAGCACGCGCCCATCGGGCAGCAGCATCGCGGTGGTGTGGTAGTTCCTCCGCACCGAGCTCGAGTCGAAGCGGAACAGGTTCGCATCGTTGCCATACCAGTGGCCCACCCAGCCGGTGCCCGTGGTGTCCGGGTCCCACACCTGCGGGAAGTCGACCGTCTGGCCCTCCGTGGTGAACGGGTTGGCGTGCTGCTTGGCCCCGCCCACCACCAGTACCTGCCCGCCCGGCAGGAGCACGAGGTTGTGGTTGTTGCGGCCGATCATCTCGTTGGCCGACAGGTTCCAGGCCGGGATCGAATCCGTGAGATCGATCATCGCCGTCTTGCCATGCGATGGCCCGCCCTCGGTGTCGCGCGTGCCGCACTTCATGGCTTTACCTGGCCGGTAGAGCACCGCGGAGCCACCCAGGAAGTCCGTGCTCGCGGCTGCCAGCGAACTCCACACCGGTGTCGGCGCGGAGAAGTCGAGGATCGAACTCTGCCGCTCGGGGCCGGCGTAGAAGATGCGCATCGCATCCGTGCCCGGAGGATCACCCGCCCGACGCGGCATGGAGAAGCCGAAGGGGTACCACTCCTGCCAATGGGGGGATTGGGAGAGTCGCGTCCAGCGCGAGCCGGCGGGTTGGCGCGGGTCGAACACCTCGGGATGCCGCGGGATGACCGGCTCTGGGCCATAGCGGATGGCCGCGTGACCGCGCACCGCATGCGGAAGATCGGGGCGCACCTCCCAGGGCGTCGTCGCGGTCTCGCAATCACCGCTCGCGCCGCAAGTCAGGTCGAACGCCCACACCGAGGCTGTCGACTGCCCGGCGGCGACCTCGCCGCCCGAGATCACGAGTTGTGCCGCGTTGCCATCGGCTGCCGCAGCGTGCCGGGCGCGCGCGGCCGGACGCGGGGTCGGCGACAGCGCCTGCCAGTGCACCGTGGCCGAGTCTTTCACCCACAGCGCGTACAGCTCGTCGGTGTAGCCGCCATTCGCCAGTTGGCCGCCGAAGAGCAACGACCGTCGGTAGCGCTTGCCCGCCGTCGGATCGAACGTGAGGAACTTGTGACCGATCGGGTCGGGCGTGAACGTGGCGTAGGCACGTGGCGAAGGCCGCGTGCCGGTCTCGGTGACCGGCGTGAGCGTGTAAGTGGTCGCCCCGAGCTTGAGCGCGTAGAGCGCGGCGTTG
>CAZADU010000473.1:0-3276 GCA_964483945.1 uncultured bacterium | reverse complement strand
CGACTTCCGTCGGGGCGCACGAGCACCACTTCGTGATCTCCCGTGCTGAGCTCCACGCGTTTGGGCGCAAACCCCACGGAGCGGCCATCCACGCGGATCTCGCCACGCTGCGGCGCATAGAAGCGCATGAGCAGGCTGGTGAGCGTGGTCTTGCCCGAGCCGGTCGGGCCCACGATGGCCACGCGCTCGCCGGCCTCGATCGTGAAACTCACGTCCTCCAGCACCCACTGCTCGCCGCCGTAAGCGAACCAGACATGATCGAACTCCACGCGCACGCCGGAACCGTCGCCGGTCGGCACGGCCGGCACGCCCGGCGCGGCCACCGCGGGGGACCCGTCGAGCATCGGGGCGAGTTTCGTGCGCGTCACCGCGTGCGCGGACGAGGCCGGTGCGTCGGCGACGCGCGCGCCGGGCAGTGCGACGGCGGCCGTGTCCACGGGCGTGTCGAGCAGTTCGAAAATGCGCTCGGCCGATGCCATCGCCTGCTGCAGGATGCCGTACTTCTCGGACAGGTCCGAGAGCGGGCGGAAGAAGCGCTGCGTGTACTGGATGAATGCCACTAGCGTGCCCAGCGTGATGCCGGTCCACATGACCTGGCGGCCGCCGTACCAGACGATCAGCGCGAGCGCCATTGCGCTCACCAGTTCCAGCAGCGGGAAGAACACCGCGTGGTAGCGGTTGGCGAGCAGGTTGGCGTCACGGTGGTCGGCGTTGATGCGGCTGAACTGCGCGTGGTTGCGCCCCTCGCGACCCAGCAGCTGCACCGTGCTCATGCCGCCAAGGTTCTCGTTCAGGAACGCGTTCATGCGCGCCAGACACGAGCGCACGTCGCGGAACACGCGCCGAACCTTGGAGCGGAACGTGAGCGTGACGAACACCATGACCGGGAGCACCGAGAACGTGACCACGAGGAGCTCCACGTTCAGCTGTGACATGGCCACGACGATACCGATGAGGATGAACAGATCGCCGAATAGCGCATCCACCCCGGCCGTGAACATCTCGTTCAGCACGTCCACGTCGTTCGTCACCCGCGTCATGACCCGCCCGACCGGCTGGCGGTCGAAGTACGACACGGGCAGCTGCTGCAGGTGGCGGAACAGGTGGGCGCGCAGGTCGCGCATGAGGTTCTGCCCCACGCGCTGCATGATCTGGGTCTGCAGGTAGCCGAGCCCGAACCCGATCAGTAGTGCGGACAGGTAAGCCAGCGCGATGCGGTCCAGGATGTAGGTGTCGCGGTGCCGGATGCCGAGGTCGATGGCCTCCTTGGTGAGCCACGGGTAGGCCAGCTGCACGCCCGCCCCGGCGAGCGTGATGAGCACGGCCAGCGTCACCTCGCCGCGATAGGGGCGCAGGTAGGCGAACAGCCGCACCGCCAGCCGGTGGTTGTAGGCGCGACCGGCGCCGTCGTCGGGGAGTTCCGCGCTCACGAAGCGGCGATCTCCTCTTCGATCTGTTGCGCGCGATGCAGTGCGGCGTAGTGCCCGCCCAGCGCAAGCAGTTCGGCATGGCGGCCGCGTTCGACGATGCGGCCGTGGTCCAGCACCAGGATGAGGTCGGCTTCGCGCACCGTGCTCACGCGGTGCGACACCAGCAGCGTGGTGCGCCGCCGCATCTCGCCGCGCAGCCCCTCGAGGATGGACTCTTCGGTCTGCGTGTCCACGTTGGAGAGGCAGTCGTCGAGCAGCAGGATGGGCGCGTCGCGCAATACCGCGCGCGCGATGGCGGTGCGCTGCTTCTGCCCTCCCGACAGCGTGATGCCGCGCTCCCCGACGAACGTGGCGAAGCCGTCGGGGAACGACGCGATCTCGGCGTCCAGCCGGGCGACGGTCGCGGCGCGCTGGATGGCCTCGGGCGCATCGTGCGGCGCATCGTGCTCGACGCCGTAGGCGATGTTGGCGGCGATCGTGGCCGAGAACAGGAACGGGTCTTGGGGGACACCCGCCACTTGGGCGCGCAGCCATGCCAGGTCGAGCGTGCGCACATCGTGGCCGTCCACGAACACCGTACCCGGGGGCGGGTCGAACACGCGCGGCAGCAGCGACAGCACCGTGCTCTTGCCCGAGCCGGTGCGGCCCACGAGGGCGACCGTGGAGCCGGCGGGCACGTGGAACGTGACGTCGTGCAGAAGTGGCTCGGCGACTCCGGGGTAGGCGAACGTGACGTTGCGGAACTCCAGCTCGCCACGCGCCGCGCCGGCCGGACGCACGGCGCCCTCGGCACTGGCGATGGCCGGCGACTGGTTGAGCAACCCGACGATGCGGAGGTACGAGGCCGAACCGCGCTGGAAGATGTTGATCACCGAGCCGAGTGCCACCATCGGCCAGTTGAGCATCCCCAGGTACACGGTGAACGCCACGAACTGGCCCAGTGTGATGCGGCCCGCCACCACCTCGCGCCCGCCCACCCAGATCGCGAGTAGCGCGCCCACACCGCTCCAGAACGCGAGCGAAGGCTGGAACACGCCGCTGACACGGATCAGGTCGAGGTGGCCGTTGCGGTAGCTCTCGGACAGCTCATCGAAGCGCTCGGCCTCTCGCCGCTCGGCGCCGAACGCGCGCACCACGCGCAGTCCGGCGAGGTTCTCCTGCACCTGGGCCGAGAGCTGGCCCATGCGCTCTTGCAGCCGCTCGAAGCGGCGGTGGATGCGTTCTCCGAACCACCACACCGACAGTGAGATGAGCGGCAGTGGCAGCAGCGACAAGAGCGTGAGCCGCGGGCTGATCGCCAGCATGAACGACACCGACAGCACCATGACGGTGACCGTATTCACCGTGTACATCAAACCGGGCCCGAGCATCATGCGCACCGCGGCCATGTCGTTGGTGGCGATGGACATCAGCTCGCCGGTGCGATGCCTCTGGAACCACTCCACCGGCAGGCGCTGCAGGTGCGCGAACAACTCGTCGCGCAGGTCGAACTCGAGCCGGCGCGAGATGCCGATCACCCAGTGCCGCATGGCAAAGCGGAACAGTCCGGCCAGCACGGCGATGCCCATCACCCACAGCGCGTAGCGGCCGAGCTTCTCGGCGGTGACCCCGCTGTAGAGGTCGTCAATGGCGTACCGCAGCACCTGCGGCTGCGACAGCATGACGACGTTGGAGGCCGCCACGCAGGCGATGCCCCACCACAGGCCCGACTTGTAACGGGCCGCGGCGCGCAGCAGGCGCGTGAAGTGTTCCGGGATCACGTCACCTCCCGGGCGGCGCGCGGTGGCGCGCCGCGCCGCGCGTCAATTCTTCGGCGTCGTGGGTGCCGTGGGCGCCGGCGTCGCCG
>CAZADU010000472.1:0-1611 GCA_964483945.1 uncultured bacterium | reverse complement strand
CGATCTCGATCGAATAGCTGGTCGCGGCACCGCCGACATTCGACGCGATCCAGTTGATGGTGGCCAGCGTCCCGGACACGACAGCCGTGACACCGCCAGGCACCCCCGGCTTGAAGGGCATGCCGGGGCCGGCGTTGATGGCCGTCCACGTCACGTTGATCGTCCCCGAGCACCCGCCCACGCCGGGGATCGGTGTCGCCGTGAGACTCGCCGACCCGCTGGCGTTGGTGATGCCGGCGAACGTCCCGTTGACCGAGAACCCGAGCGATCCGATCGCGCTCGATTCGGAGAACGAGAAGCTCCCGGCACTGACGGCGTGGCTCAGCCCCGACTTCTGCGAGGTCGTAGTGCACGATCCGAACTGGCCCCCAATCAGCGTCGTCGTCACGCGATTGTTGGCGACGATGAACGAGAACTCCTGCCCCTGTGATGTCGTGCCGGTCCACGTGCCGTCGATGGAGGTTGGCGTGCCGCCGACGACGATGAGGACTTCGTTTGACGACGGTCCGGCCCCGGCGGCGTTCTGTGCCCGAACCCGGACGAAGTAGGTTCCGGGTGGCGCTGATACGGTCACCGACGTGACGTTCGCTTGCGGAAACGTGCCCAGATTCGAACTTCCCGCCGACGACCCGGCATCGATCAGATAACCCGACGGCGCACCGCCCGAGGCCGGCGCGCCCCAGGTGAGGGTCACGCTGCCTCCGGCCACCGTGAACTGCAGATTCTGCGGCGCACCCGGTGCCGAGGCGCCACCAACGACGATGGTCACTTCGTTGGATGCGGCGCTCGAGCCCGACGCGTTGATCGCGCGGACGCGGGCGAAGTAGGTGCCAGGCGGCGCGGCGACCGAGAAGGAGGTGGCCGCACCCGCGGGGATGCTGCCAATGTTGCTCGCACCCGGGGCCGTGCCCGCATCGATGACATACCCGGTCGGCAGACCTCCGGATGCGGGCGGTTGCCACGTGAGCGTCACCTGCGATCCCGCCACGGCGACCTGCAGACTGCCGGGCACGCCGGGCAGGGCGACGAGGGTGCCGACCACCACCGTGATCTCATTGGATGGACCGCTGGATCCCGAGGCGTTGATCGCGCGCACGCGCACGAAATAGATCCCATTGGCCGCGGTTGCGGCGAATGTGGTCACGTTGCCGATCGGGAACGTGCCGACATTCGAGAGTCCCGAGGCCGTGCCGGCGTCGAGTGCGTAGCTGGTGGGGGCACCGCCGCCTGTGGGCGCGGACCACGTGAGGGTGACCGACGTCCCGCTGACGGATGCAGAGAAGTTGGACGGAGCGGTCGGAGGTCCGCTTTGTGCCTGCACAGGGCGGAGCGTTCCGGTGAGCGGGAGAAGGAGGGCGACCGCCAGAACAAGTCCGAGGGAAGGACGCATATACGCTCCGCCGTGAAACGTGTTTCCGAGCGTCGAGACTGCCACGCGCACGCCCCGGCAATCGCGACCCGATGACGAAGTTACAGACGCATAAACACGGTCTGAGCGTATCGCTGAGGACCGGGCAATTCAAGAAGCGAAGCGCGTTTCGAGGACGTCCGCGTTACAATGCCGTTTCGGATGCGCGCGGTTGCATTGTTCATTCTGACGGCGTGTATAGT
>CAZADU010000471.1:0-3261 GCA_964483945.1 uncultured bacterium | reverse complement strand
CGCGCTGCGGGAGTCACTCGAGCGCACGCCACCGGAACTCGCGGCCGACATCGTGGACCGAGGCATCTACATGACGGGCGGCGGCGCGCTGCTGCGCGGCCTCGACCTGCTCATGCGCGAGGTCACGAACCTCAACATCCGCGTCGCTCAGGACCCGCTCACCTGCGTGGTGCGCGGCGCGGGCAAGATCCTCGAGAAGCTCGAGGATTACGAGAAGGTGATCCTGAGCGGCCATCGGGATTAGCCGGCTGTGCCCAGCCTGATGCCACCGGCCGAGCGCCGCAGCGTCGTCCTCGTGACGGTGTATGCGGCGCTCTCTCTTCTGCTGCTCGTGGTCGGGGAGCGCATCCCCGCGGAGGGCGTGCGCGGAGTCGGCGCGTGGCTGTTCGCTCCGTTCGACCGGGTGGCGGGTGCGGCCGATCGGCTGTTCACTTCGTGGGCCGAGAACACGTCGCTACACGAACGCCTGGTGCGGCTCGAGCTCGAGAACGCGCGTCTGCGGCTGCAAGCCGCGGACGCACCGCGTCTGCGCGAACAACTCGGACTGCCGGCCTGGCGCGGGCTGACACTGAAGCCGGTCGAGGTGCTGGCGCTGGGCGGTACGGACCCACTCCCCAATACCGCCACGCTGTCCGCGGGGCGCGATGACGGCGTGCAAGTGGGCGACGCGGTGCTGACGAGCGACGGTCTCATCGGGCGCGTCGCCGAGGTGTGGCCGTCGCTGTCACGCGCCACGCTCATCACCGATGCGAACCAGGCGGTGGCATGCGAAGTCGAGACCACGGGCGTGAATGGCATCCTGCGCTTCATGTCCGCGCCACGGCCCCGGCTGGTGCTGTCGGCGGTGGGTCTCGCCGATACCGTGCGAGTGGGCGAGATGATCGTGACCTCCGACCTGTCGCTGCGATTCCCTCGCGGCATTCCGGTCGGGCGCGTCAAGCGTGTCGAACACGACCCCACCGGGCTCATGCAGGAGATCGAGATCGTGCCGGCCGCGCGGCTGGCGAGGTTGCGGCACGCGTTCGTGGCACCCGGCCCGCGGCCGCCGGTGGACGGCATCCCGCGGCCCCGGCTCGAGTTCGAACCGGTGCGCACGCGGGGGGCGAGGCCACCCGAGACGCGCACGCCGGGCCGACCGCGCAGCGTCAGCCGGGACTCGATCGGGAGGGAGCGATGAAGGTCCTGGGCGTGTTCCTGCTAACGGCACTCGTCACCCTCTTGATTCGCAGCACGATCCTTGCGGGTCTTGCCGCGCGCGGCATCGTCGTGGATGTGCTCGTACTCGCCACCGTGGCGTTGGCACTGCGGCGGCGCGAGTCGTGGGGTGCGACGTTCGGGTTCGTGCTCGGACTCGCCGCCGACCTCGACGCCGCGCACTGGTTGGGCAGGCACGCACTGGCGCTTACACTGCTCGGCTACGGGGTCGGGCGGCTCTCCAATACGCTCGTACGCGACAGCCCGCTCACGCAGCTCGTGCTGCTCGTGGTCGCCACGGCACTCCACCAACTCTGGGCATCGGCGTTCGACGCCAGCGGCGGGCTGACGGCCGCTGGCTGGCTCGCCGGCCGCGTACTGCTCGCCACGATCACCACCGCTCCGCTCGGCGTGGTGGTGCTCCTGTTCTCTCAGCTGTTCACCCGCCGGCACGGATACGGGAATGCCTCAGGGTCCTCCGCAGCGTGACAAGGACACGCGCTTCGGCGCACTGGCGGCCATCGGACTGGCCGGATTCTTCATGCTGGTCGTTGGGTTGCTGCGACTTCAAGTCTTGCAGCACGACGAGCTGAGCCGGCTCGCCGACCAGAATCGCATTCGGCTCGACGTGCTGCGCGCCCCCCGCGGCGTGATCCGCGACCGCTTGGGACGCATCCTCGCCGACAACCAGCCGAGCTTCGATATCGTGTTCCGACCGGCCCCGATCGAGAGCACGCTGCGCGTGCGCACGGTGGTGGCGTCGGACTGGCTGGCGCGTGTGGCGGGCGCACTCGACGCCGATTCGATCGAGATCAGGCGCAAGGTTCGCGAGGCCAACCGCACCGGCCAGACGGCCATCCTTCGCCGCACCTCGCCGTACGCGGTGCTGGTCGCGGTGGAGGAGTCGCGTTCCGAGCTGGCGGGCCTCGACGTGCAGGTGGCACCCATCCGGCGCTACCCCGAGGGCGAGCTTGCCGCGCAGCTGCTGGGCTATGCCGGAGAGATCAACGAACGCGAGCTGAGTGAGCGCGAGGAGCAGGACTATCACCTCGGCGACCTCATCGGGAAGACCGGTGTCGAGCGACGGTACGAGGAGGTGCTGCGCGGTGAGGACGGCGCCGAGTTCGTGGTGGTGAACGCCATGGGCAAGCGTGTCACCACGCTCGACGACGTCCCTCCGAAACCGCCGGTCTCCGGCCGCGACGTGACCCTGACGCTCGACCTCGATGTACAGAACGCACTCGAGGAGGCGATGGCCGGCGTCGAGCGCGGTGCAGCCGTCGCACTGGATCCTCGTGATGGCAGCGTGCTGGCGATGGTGAGCAAGCCGGTGTTCGACCCCAACGAGTTCTCGCGCGGCATCTCGTTCGCGCGCTGGAAGCAGCTCAACTCGAACGGCGCCTACCCGCTTCTCAACCGCGCCATCCAGAGCGCGTATCCGCCCGGTTCCACGTTCAAGATGGTCACCATGCTGGCGGCCCTGAATCAGGGGCTGGTCACCGCGACAACGCGAGAGCCCACAGGGTGCAGCGGCGGCTTCTTCTTCGGCGGTCGCCGGTTCGGCTGCTGGAAAAAGGAGGGCCATGGCAGCCTCGACATGATCGGCGCGCTGCAGCACTCGTGCGATGTGTTCTTCTACCAGCTCAGCCTGCGCTTGGGGCTCGACCCGCTCGAGCGGACCGCACGCGCCGTGGGGTTGGGCGAGAAGACCGGCATCGATCTGCCGTCCGAGTCGCGCGGCCTGGTCCCGAACGATGCCTATTACGAAGCGCGCTACCCGAAGGAGCACTGGCCGCGCGGTCTGCTGCTCAATCTCGGTATCGGGCAGGGCGAGCTGCTCACCACACCGCTGCAGCTCGCCACCATGACCTCCGTTCTCGCGAATGGTGGCCGGGCCGTTCGACCGCACGTCGTGAGCAGCGTGCAGGGCGTGCCCACGTTCAAAGTGGAGCCGCCGGTCGAGCCGGGGGTGCAGGCCACGACGGCGAGCTGGAACGCGCTGCACCTGGCGATGCGGCGCGTGGTCGAAGCCGGCACGGCCGGAGCGTTGCGGCTGCCCGGCTTGGC
>CAZADU010000470.1:0-4724 GCA_964483945.1 uncultured bacterium | reverse complement strand
GCGCATGGCCTCGGTCTCGCGATAGGGCGATGCGACCGATCCCGCGTCCAGGTGGTCGCGTCCGATCACCACCGGCGCCTTGAGCGTCCCCTCGCGCACGAGTTGATTGAAGCGCAGGCCCAGCCGGTGGCGCTCGCCGTGGCCGAGCCAGCAGATGCGCGCCGGCAGGCCCTGGAACTTGACGTGACGCTGCGCGAGCGGGATCCAGCGGTGGAGCCGCGCGTCGTCCGGGAACTCGGCCAGCGCGGCCTCGTCAGTCACCCGGATGTCGTTTGGGTCGCCCGAGAGCGCGGCCCAACGGAACGGGCCCTTGCCCACACAGAACAGCGGCCGGATGTACTCCGGTACGAAGCCCGGGTACGAGAACGCCTGCTCGTGCGGCAGCCCGCCGCGCTCAGCTTCGCCGCGCAGGTTGTTGCCGTAGTCGAACAGCACCGTGCCGCGCTCACGCATGCCGAGCAGCGCACGCACGTGCACGGCCATGGACTCGCGCGCGCGACGGATGACCTCGTCGGCGCGAGAGCGGCGCGCCTCGGGCATCTCCTCCACGCTCATCCCCGTGGGCACGTAGCCATGGAGCGGATCGTGCGCGCTGGTCTGGTCCGTGGCGGCATCGGGAACCACACCGCGCCGGAGCAGCTCCGGCATGACCTCGGCCGCGTTGCCCACCAGCCCCACCGACAGCGCACGCCCGCCCGCCATGGCCTCACGGCACCAGGCGAGAGCCTCCTCGAGCGAGCGCGTGACGCGATCGCAGTACCCGCTCGCCACGCGGCGCTCGGCACGCGCGGCCTCGACCTCGACCGCCAGGCACACGCCGCCGTTCATCGTGACCGACAGCGGTTGCGCGCCACCCATGCCGCCCAGGCCGGCCGTGAGCACCAGCCGTCCGTCGAGCGAAGCGCCAAAGTGGCGGTCGGCGCACTCGGCGAACGTCTCGAACGTGCCCTGCACGATGCCCGGCGAACCGGTATAGATCCACGAGCCCGCGGTCATCTGCCCGTACATGATGAGACCCTTCTGCTCCAGCTCCCGGAAGTGCTCCCAGGTCCCCCAGCGCGGCACGAGGTTCGAGTTGGCGATGAGTACGCGAGGCGCGTCGGCGTGCGTACGGAATACGCCGACCGGCTTGCCGCTCTGTACGAGCAGCGTCTCGTCGTTGCCCAAAGCGCGCAACGCGCGGACGATCCCGTGAAACGCCTCCCAGCTCCTCGCCGCCTTGCCGGTGCCGCCGTAGACCACGAGGTCCTCTGGCCTCTCGGCCACCTCGGGATCGAGGTTGTTCATGAGCATGCGCAGCGCGGCTTCCTGCACCCAGCCTTTGCACGACAGCTCGCGCCCGCGCGGGGCGCGCACGACCGGGGCCGTGACGGCGGCGGGATTCACGACGACAGCACCTCTTCGGCCAGCTTCTGCGGTGCCGCACTCAGGACCCAGCGGGCGAGCTCCTCGCACGGGCCCTGCAGCGGTCGGTCGCCCTCGGGCGCCGGCACGATGCGGCGCACCGCGCCGTAGAGCATCTCACTGCCTTCGCCCGCCTTGAGGGGCCGGCGCAGCTCGAGCGCGCGGCAGCCGCACAGCAGCTCCATCGCGATCACGCGCGCGGCATGGTCGGTGACCTGGCGCGCGTGGCGCGCGGCGATCGGCGCCATGCTGACGTGGTCCTCCTGGCCCGAGCCGGTCGGGATGGAGTCCACGCTCGCCGGGTGCGCGAGCGTCTTGTTCTCGGAGACCAGTGCAGCCGCCGTGTACTGCGCCATCATGTAACCCGACTCCAGCCCGGGCGCGCCGGCGAGCGCGTCCGGCAGCCCGGACGAGCGACCGTCGAGCAGCCGGTCGATGCGGCGCTCCGAGAGTGAGGCGACCTCGGCCACCGCGATCTTGAGGTAGTCGGCCGCGAGGGCGACCGGCTGCGCGTGGAACAGCCCGGCGGACACCGCCTCGGCGCTGTCGGCGAAGATGAGCGGGTTGTCGTTGACCGAGTTCAGCTCCACCTCGAGCTGCTGCTCGACGTGCAGGATGGCGTCCCACGAGGCACCCATGACCGGCGGCACGCAGCGCAGGCTGTAGGCGTCCTGCACGCGTCCGCAGTCCTTGTGCGATTCCACGAGCGCGCTGCCGCGCGAGAACTCGCGCAACCGCCGCGCGGCCTCCTGCGCACCGCGGTAGGGCCGCAGTGCCTGCACGTCCTCGCGCGCCGGGGCGAACGAGCCCAGCAACACCTCGATGCTGAGCGCGGCGGCCCCCATGGCCGCTTCCCACACGCGTTGGGCGTCGGCGCAGGCCAGCGCGGCCCACGCGGTCGAGAACTGCGTACCGTTGATGAGCGCCAGCCCCTCCTTGGCCTCGAGCGACAGCGGCTGCAGGCCGGCACCGCGCAGCGCCAGCCCCGCCGGCATGCGCTGCTCACCGAGCCACGCCTCGCCCTCTCCCACCAGCACGCTCGCCAGGTGCGCGAGCGGTGCCAGGTCGCCCGACGCACCGACCGAGCTCTGCAACGGCACGATCGGTGTGACACGGCGGTCGAGCATGGCCACCAGCATGTCGATGAGTTCGGGCCGCACGCCCGAAACACCCATGGCCAACGAATGCGCTCGCAGCAGCAACATCGCACGCACCACCTCGCGCGGCGTGGCGGCCCCCACACCCGCGCAATGCGAGCGCACCAGGTTCAACTGCAGCACGCGCACGTCCTCGGCGCCGATGTGCTTGTCCTTGAGGACTCCGAAGCCGGTGGTCACGCCGTAGACCACGCGCCCGTCGCGCACCGCGTCATCGACCACGCGCCGGCTGGCGCGCACGCGCGCGCGCGACTCGGCCGGGAGTTCCACGCGCAACTCGCCGCGTGCCACGTCCACCACGTCGTCCAACGTCAGCCTGCTCACGCCGAGCCGGATCACGGATCTTCCTCCATGGATACTCTCTCACCGCCCGCGAGGAACGCACCGGCTTCGCGAGCCAGCCCGCGGGGGTCCTTCCAGAGACTGGGTTCCACCGGCAGCGCGGCCCGGAACGGACCGCGATACGACGCGCGTGCGAGACGCGGGTCACAGACGACGAGCACTCCCCGGTCGGTCGCGCGCCGGATCAGCCGGCCCACGCCCTGCCGGAACCGCATCACCGCTTCCGGTACGGCGTCATGCCGGAACGGGTCGAGTCCGCGCTCGCGAAGCCGCTCGGCGCGCGCCTCGACCACCGGGTCGTCCGGCACCGAGAACGGCAGTCTCGCCACCACCAGCACCTCGAGTGCCTCACCCGGGAAGTCGACACCTTCCCACAGGCTCTGCACGCCGAGCAAGACCGCGCCCCGTCGCGCGCGGAAGCGCTCGGCGAGCAGCCCGGCGGGGCCGTCGCGATCCTGCGCCCACAGCGACGCTTCGGGTGGCAGCAGCGCGCGCAACCGCTCGTGCGCGCGCCGCAGCCGCTCGTGTGCCGTGAACAACACCAGCGTGTTGCGTCGCGCGGCGTACCACAGTTCGCTCACCACCTGGGCGATGGCCCCCGCCTCGTCGGTGCCGGCGTCCAGCACGAACGCGCGCATCTGCTCGGCGAGCGCGAATGGGCTCGCCACGGTGAGCGAGTCGTAGGGCGCTCCCAGGTCCTCGCCGAGCCCCAGCCGCTCGGCCGCCCAGCGAAAGTCTCCCGCGGCGGACAGTGTCGCACTCGTGAGCACGGCCGCACGCGGCCCTTCGTGCACCAGCCGACGCGCGGCGGCTCCCACCCACACCGGTGCGCCATGCAGGTCCGCGATCCGCGCGCGCGGTCCCTGCGATCTCCAGAACGCCCAGTCCCCGTCATCGGCGTCCGCGAGCCAGGTCAGGTCGTCATGCAGCTGCTGCCAGCGCGCCGCCACGGTCTCGAGTTCGGCCGCCAGTTCCTGCGAGGCCTCGCCGCCCGGCTCAGCCGACAGCAGTGAGCCAGCCGCGCGCCCGAGCACGTCCGCATGCCGCCGGGCGTGTTCCAGCACCACCTCGAGCACTTGCAGATCTCGGCCCAACAGCTCGGCCGACTCGCGGTGGCGCACGCGTCGCGCGTACGGGCCGTCGCCCTCGCTGCGGCCCAGCGCGAAGCGAGCGAACAGTGCCTCGGCGTCGCGGCGCAGGTGGTCCGCGCGCTCCGCGAGCTGATCGAGGTCCTGGAACAGCCGTTCACGAGTACTGCTCGACGACAGCAACGGCAGCGCGAACGAGCGCAGGCGAGCGAGCACGCCCGTTCCGCGGCGGCCGGCAGTGAACGACCCCGTGAGCCGCAACAGCTCGTCCACGCGGTGGAGCGAGGCACCGCGTTCCATCTGCGACGAGAGCACGCCCTCCAGCCGGTGCGCCTCGTCCACGACCAGCACGTCGAACGGCGGCAGCAACCCGTCGGCGTTGCTCGCTCGCGCCAACAGCGCGTGGTTCACGACCACCAGCTTCGCCTCGGCCGCGCGACGGCGGGCGCGCGCCCAGAAGCACTCGCGCGCGCGACGGCAGGTCACCGCCGTACACGCGGTGGGGTCCGTCGCCACGAGCGAGCGCACGCGGCGGAACGCCTCGCCCTCGCTGCTCGGGAACCGGTCGAGGTCGCCCCACTCGTCGGTCGCGGCCCATGCGCGCAACGCCTCGAGCGCCTGCGACTCCTCTGCGCCCTCGCCGCTGGCGATCTCGAGCGCACGCGGGCAGACGTAGTTCTGCTTGCCCTTCAACAGGGCCACGGGGAGTGTGACGCCGATCGCGCCGAGCACC
>CAZADU010000469.1:0-6823 GCA_964483945.1 uncultured bacterium | reverse complement strand
GTGAGCGGCGCATGACCTCCGCATTCACATGGACTAAGGACTTCTCGGTGAGAACCCCCAAGCACGCCGCCCGCAATGCCGGATGCGCGATGCAACGAGCGTTCGCCGGCCACGTTGCGGCCTGCGTGGCGTCTGGCGTGTTGGCACTCGCATCATCTGCGCTCGCGGCTGCATCGAACGAGCGCGGCGCTCTCCATGCCACGACGCTGCGCTGGCCACTCGCGCGCCCGCTGCCGGTGGTGACGGGCGGCTACGGCGAGTCGCGCACGGCCCGTTTCCACGCGGGGCTCGATCTGTCCACGGGTGGCCGGACGGGCGTTGACGTGCTCGCCCCGGCCGACGTGCAGGTGGAGCGCGTACGCGCTTCCAGCGCGGGCTATGGCCGGTCGCTCTACCTGCGCACCGGCGATGGGCGGCTGGTCGTCTTCGGCCACTTGGACGCGTTTGCCCCGCCCCTCGCGGCATACATCGACTCGGCTCAGCGCGCCGCGGGCGACTACGACGTGGACCTGTGGCCCGTACTCGGCCGGTTCCGCTTCGCCGCCGGCGAGCGGGTGGCGTGGAGCGGGCAGAGCGGCGCGGGCCCGCCGCACCTGCACGTCGAGGTACGTCACGGCGATTTCGCGCTGGAGCCGCTGCACTGGGGCTACGCCGTGCCCGACACGATCCCGCCGCGGCTCGAAGCGCTCGTGCTGGAGCCGCTGGATGAATCGTCGTGGGTCGCGCGCGGCGCGGAACCGCGGCGCGTCACACTGCGCGCGCGCGAGGACACGATCGTGGTCGAGGGCCGAGTGCGGCTCACGCTCGTGGCCAGCGACGCGGCGCAGCATTCGCGCGACCTGCCGGTGTACTCGCAGGGTGCTCGCTTCGGCGGGCAGTGGGTGGAGTGCCGCCGCGACAGCCTGTCCTGGGCGGGGGAGATGGAGCAGATCGGCTGGCTCGTGGACCGTGGCCGCGTGCTCGGCACGGACGGTGTCATCCTGGACGCGCCCGCTGGGTGGCGCCCGCGCTACCTGCTCTCGAGCCGGCCCGACAAGGACGCGGTGGAACTTGTGAGCGTGCGACCCGGCGACCCGCCGCAGCCGCTGGACCTGTTCGCGCGCGATGCCGCGGGCCACGCCTCGACTCGCCGCGTGTGGCTGCGAGGTCCCGCGGTGCGCGAGCGCGGTGCGCGCGCGGATCGCTCAGCCGTGGCGAAGCCGCGAAGCAGCCCGGGCTCCAAGTCGGTCGCCAAGGCCGCGCCGGGGGCACCCGTCATCCGATGGTCGTTCGCGAACCTGCCGGGTCAGCGCGCTCGTGTGCGTGTCAGTGGCGCACCCGCGGGCTTGAGCGAGGTGCGCATCGAACGCGGGCACGCCCGCGGGCTGCCCGAGGACACCGCACGCGCGACGTGGGACGGCTTCGCATGGAACGCGGTGCTGCACGTGAGCGGCACTCCGGATCTCGACGGACTGTGGATCAAGGCCACGAGTGCAGACGGCAAGGCATGGTGGCAGCGCGGGCCGCACGCGCTCTGGCCCTCGGGCAGCGCGCTCACCGGGCGGCTCGAGGATTGGGCCACGTTCGTGGTGCCCGCGGGGGCGACGTTCGAAGACGGCGTGGTGATGGCGCGCGCGACACCACTCACGGACGTGCCGCCCGGTGCTGCGGGCATTCGCGCGGCACTTGAACTGCTGCCGGTCACCCCGCCGCTGCGCGAGCCGGCCACGGTCACGCTCTCGCTGCCCGAGGGCGTCGCGCGCGAACGCGTGAGTGTGTACCGGCGCGATGGCGAGGGCGGCTCGTGGGAGTGGGCGGACGCAGAGTGGGACAGCAGCGCGCGTGTGTTCCGCGCCGAGGCTTCGCGTCTCGGGCAGTTCGCGCTCCTACGAGACGAGACGCCGCCGGAGATCGTGCAGCAGGCTCCGCCGGGCCGCGCGCGCGGCGGTGGCTACTCGACGTGGGCACTCACCGCGCGCGTGACCGATCTCGCCAGCGGTGTCGCGGGCCGCGCGAGTGGCTTCACCGTGGATGGCACGCGCACGCCCACGGAATGGGACGCCGAGGCCGGCCTGCTGCGCTGGCGCCCGCTCGAACCGCCGGCCCCGGGCCGGCACGAGTACCGTGTCGAGGCGGTGGATCGCGCCGGGAACCGCACGGTCCGGACCGGCACGTTTGTGATAGCTTCGCGTTGACCTCACGCGCAGTCGGGGCCCGTGTTCGCACCACCCCAACCGCCGCGTTTCGCCCGCCACCCGACGCGCGCAGGATGCGCCCATGAAGCATTCGGACTTCGTCCACCTCCACAATCACAGCGACTACTCCCTGCTGGACGGCGCGAGTCCGATCTCGGGCATGGTGAAGCGGGCGGCCGAACTGCACATGCCGGCGCTGGCGCTCACCGACCACGGCGCGATGTTCGGCGCGGTGGAGTTCTACCAGGAGGCGCGCAAGGCGGGCGTGAAGCCGCTGGTCGGCATGGAGGCCTACGTCACGCGCGGCCGCCTCACCGACCGCAATCCCGGTGACACGGCGCACCACCTCGTGCTGCTGGCTCGCGACGAGCGCGGCTTCAAGAACCTCATGCGGCTGGCGAGCCTGGCCTACCTCGAGGGCTTCTACTACAAGCCGCGTGTCGACCACGACGTGCTCGCGCAATATGCCGAGGGCATCCTGGCGCTGTCGGCCTGCCCCAAGGGCGAGATCGCCATGGACCTGCTCGCCGACCAGGACGACGCCGCGATGCGCACGGCCGGCATGTACCGCGACATGTTCGGGGCCGACGGCTATTTCCTCGAGATCCAGAACCACGGCCTCGAGATCGAGGACAAGATCCGCGGCAAGGTCGCGGCCCTCTCGGCGCGCACCGGCATCCCGCTCGTGGCCACCAACGACTGCCACTACCTCGAGCCGGGGCACGACGAGGCGCAGGACGTGCTCATCTGCATCCAGACCGGCCGAACGGTCTCGGACGAGAAGCGCATGCGCGCCATGGCCGGACTGCATTTCCGCTCGCCCGAGGAGATGAAGCAGGCGTTCGCCGACCACCCGCAGGCGATCCTCAACACGCTGGCGGTGGCCGAGCGCTGTAACCTCAAGATGGACTTCGGCAAGCCGCTGCTGCCGGAGTTCCCGCTGCCCAAGGGCGAGCCGAACGCCGAGGGCTACTTCCGCAAACTGGCCTGGGAAGCGCTGGGCACGCGCTTCGGTGGCGCGGTCTCGGAAGCACTGCGCGAGCGGTTCCAGTACGAGTGTGACGTCATCTGCAAGATGGGGTTCGCATCGTACTTCCTGATCGTGCGCGACTTCATCCACTTCGCCAAGTCGAACGGCATCGGCGTGGGACCGGGCCGCGGCTCGGTCGCGGGTTCGCTCGTGGCTTACGCACTGCGCATCACCGACGTGGACCCGATCAAGCACCAGCTCATCTTCGAGCGATTCTTGAACCCCGAACGCGTCACCATGCCCGACATCGACATCGACTTCGACGATCTCCGGCGCGGCGAGGTCATCCAGTACGTCAAGGACAAGTACGGCGAGAAGAACGTCACGCAGATCATCACGTTCGGCACCATGGGTGCCAAGGGCGTGATGCGCGACGTGGGCCGCGCGCTCGGGCTGCCGGTGGCCGAGGTGGATCGCCTCGCCAAGCTGGTGCCGGACGGTATCGGCGTGACGCTCGAGAAGGCCATCGAGCAAACTCCAGAGCTCAAGAACCTGCCGTCCAAGGGCCCGGTCTACGCCAAGCTCATGCGCAGCGCGCGCGTGCTGGAGGGTCTGGCGCGGCACAGTTCGGTGCACGCGGCCGGCGTGCTCATCACGCCGGGTCCGCTCACCGACTACGTGCCGTTGTGCCGCCAGAAGGGCGACCTCATCACCACGCAGTGGGACATGAAGTCGGTCGAGAAGGCCGGGCTGCTCAAGATGGACTTCCTCGGGCTGCGCACGCTGTCGGTGTTGCAAGAATGCGTGAGCCTCGTCAAGCAACACCGCGGCCTCGAGTTGGAGCTGCAACACCTGCCCGAGGGCGATGCGCGCGCTTACCAGTTGTTCCAGGACGCCGAGACGGTGGGCATCTTCCAGTTCGAGTCCACGGGCATGCGCGACTACCTGCGGCGGCTGAAGCCCACGGTGTTCGAGGATCTGGTGGCGATGAACGCGCTCTACCGCCCGGGGCCGATGGAGAACATCCCGTACTTCATCGACTGCAAGCACGGACGGCAGAAGGTCAAGTACGACCACACCCGGCTCGAGTCCATCCTGGCCGGCACGTACGGCGTGTTCGTCTACCAGGAGCAGGTCATGGCCGCGGCGCACGAGCTGGCTGGCTTCAGCATGGCGCAAGCCGACGAGCTGCGCCGCGCGATGGGCAAGAAGATCGTCGAGGAGATGGCGAAGAAACGCGTCCAGTTCATCGAAGGTTGTGCCAAAGCCTCGAAGATCCCCGAGAGGGTGGCGGACAAGATCTTCACCACCATGGAAAAGTTCGCCGGGTACGGCTTCAACAAGTCGCACTCGGCGGCCTACGCACTGGTCGCCTACCAGTGCGCCTACCTCAAGGGCAACTTCCCGGCCGAGTTCATGGCCGCCACACTGACGAGCGAGATGGGCGATTCCGACCGCGTTCTCACCCTGGTCGAGGAGTGCCGCCGCATGCAGCTCGAGCTGTTGCCACCTGACGTGAACCGCTCGGAGTGGCGCTTCACGCTCGAAGACGGGCGCATCCGGGTCGGCATGGGTGCCGTGCGCAACGTCGGCCGCGGCGCGGTGGAAGCCGTGGTGAAGGCGCGCGCAGAGGGCGGCGCGTTCAAGGACCTGTATGACCTGGCGGGCCGGCTGCCCGCGGGGGCGGCCAACCGCCGCGTGATCGAGAGCCTTGTCTCGGCCGGCGCGTGTGACGTGCTGGGGGGCGCCCGTGAGCGCCTGCACGCCGGTGCCGCACCGGCGCTGGAGCACGCGACCGCCATGCACCGCGAGCGCGCCAGCGGCCAGTCGTCGCTGTTCGGCGAGGCCGAGGACTCGCTCGGGGTCGCGGTGGCCCCGCCGCTGCCGGAGGTGGTGGCGTGGACGCCTCGCGAGCGCGGTGCCAAGGAGAAGGAAGTACTCGGGTTCTACTTCTCGGGGCATCCTCTCGAGCACCTGCGCACCGACATCGAGCGCGTCGCCACGCACGGCATCTCGCGCGTGCTCGAGCTGGGCGACGGCGCCGAAGTGCGTGTGGTCGGGCTGGTGGGCGAGGTCCGGCAGATCACCACCCGAGGCGGCAAGCTCATGGCCACGGTGGTGCTCGAGGACCTCACCGGGCGCGTCGAGTGCACGCTGTTCCCCGAGGCTTACGAAAGCGCACGAGCGAACCTGGTGAGCGAGGCCATCGTCGTGGCCGCCGGCCGCGTCGAGGTTCGCGAGGAACGCGGTGCGAAGTTGCTCTTGAACGAGATCCGTCCGTGGGAGGATGCGCGGCATCAGTACCAATCCGTGCTGCACATCGAACTTCGTGCCGAGGACCTGTCCGAGGCGGGACTCGCGGGGCTCGACGAGGTGCTGTCTTCGTTCCCGGGAGATTCTGAAGTGGTGCTGCACATCGTGAAGCCGGATCATTCCCGCATGGCCATGCGCTCCCGGCGCTTCCGGGTCGGGTCGCAGGACGGGCTCATCGCGGGGCTCAAGTCACGCGTACCGAACTGCCGCGTTCGCTGGGGAAGGGGGAGTTCGTGACGGTCTGGCTGGAGTTCGAGAAGCCCGTGCTGGAGCTGGAGCAGAAGATCCAGGAGCTGCGCGAGCACACCGCGGAGCATGGCGTGGGGGCCGAACGCGAGATCGCCGAGTTGGAGCGCAGGGCCGAGCAGATGCGCCGCGAGATCTACGCCCAGCTCACGCGCTACCAGCGCGTGCAGATCGCACGGCACCCCAAGCGGCCGTACACGCTCGACTACATCGAGGCATGCTTCACCGGCTTTCGTGAGCTGCACGGCGACCGACACTTCGCGGACGACCCGGCCATCGTCGCGGGCCTGGCGTGGCTCGAACACCGGCCGGTCATGGTCATCGGCCAGCAGAAGGGCCGCGACACCAAGGAGAACCTGCTGCGCCGCTTCGGCATGCCGAACCCGGAAGGCTACCGCAAGGCGCTGCGGCTCATGCAGGTCGCGGACCGGTTCCGCGTGCCCGTGGTGACGCTGGTGGACACGCCCGGTGCCTATCCCGGGCTGGGTGCCGAGGAGCGCGGCCAGGCCGAGGCGATCGCGGTCAACCTGCGCGAGATGGCCACGTTCGGCGTGCCCATCGTGGCGGTGGTGATCGGTGAGGGCGGCTCGGGGGGTGCTCTGGCCATCGCCGTGGCCGATCGCGTGCTCATGTTCGAGCACTCGGTCTACTCGGTGATCTCGCCCGAGGGCTGCGCCTCGATCCTGTGGCGCGACGGCAAGCAGGGAGCGAAGGCCGCCGAAGCCCTGAGGTTGGCGGCCCCCGACCTTCAAGAGCTGGGCATCGTGGACGGCGTGCTGCCGGAGCCGGTCGGCGGTGCGCACCGCGATCCGGCCGCGGCGCATGCGACGCTCAAGCGAGCACTCATCGAGAACCTGGATGCGCTCTCCGGTGTATCTCCAGCCGAGCTGATCGAGCAGCGCGCGGCGAGGTTCCGCCGCTTCGGCGTGTTCCGCGAGGCGAAGGGCTGATCTCCCCGCAGCGCACGCCGGGGTGGCTCGAAACCTTGTGCTAGACTCCAACCCGTCTGCCGTCTTTGGATTCGAACCGTAGGCTGCTCCGAGGAGAACCATGGCGCTGAGTCCGGACCTGCTCGCCATCCTGGTGTGTCCCGCCTGCAAGGGCGACCTCACATACGACG
>CAZADU010000468.1:0-4077 GCA_964483945.1 uncultured bacterium | reverse complement strand
CGGCAGAGCGCGACGTCGGCTACCTCAATGACACGAACGACCTCTCGGACATCGAGCGGCGCCTGCGCGCACGGGTCCAGGCCTGCGCGGGGCATCCGGCCGTGCTCGGCTACGCGATCGGCAACGAGATCCCCGCCCCGGTCGTGCGCTGGTTCGGACGCCAACGGATCGAATGTTACCTGGCGCGGCTGGCGAGCGTGGTCCGCGAGACCGACCCCGGCGCGCTCGTCACGTATGTGAATTACCCCTCGACCGAGTACCTCGACTGCTCGTTCGCGGACCTGGTCAGCTTCAATGTCTATCTCGAATCCATGGAGCGCCTCGAGGCCTACTTGCCGCGGCTCCAGAACCTCGCCGGTGACCGCCCGCTGCTGATCACCGAGCTGGGCCTGGACAGCTTGCGCAAGGGCGCGGAAGCACAGGCGTCGCTGATCGAGGGGCAGGTCGGAGCGTCGTTCGCGAGGGGCTCCGCGGGCGTGTTCGTGTACGCTTGGACCGATGAATGGCACCGAGGTGGCGAAGACGTCACCGATTGGGATTTCGGGCTGGTGCGCCGCGACCGCTCGCCCAAGCCGGCGCTTGCCGCCGTGGAGCGCGCGTTCCGGAACGTGCCGTTCGCAAGCGAGCCGCACGGGCCGCGCATCTCGATCGTGGTGTGCACCTACAATGGCTCGCGCACGCTGCGTGACTGCCTCGACGGGGTCCGGCAGGTCGAGTATCCCGACTTCGAGACCATCGTGGTGAACGACGGCTCCACCGACGCCGTGCCCAGTATCGCCGCCGAATACGATGTGCGGCTGATCAGCACCGAGAACCGGGGCTTGAGCGCGGCGCGCAATACAGGCTGGCAGGAGGCCACCGGCGAGATCATCGCCTATCTCGACGACGACGCGCGTCCGGATCCACACTGGCTCCAGTATCTGGCGTGGGCGTTCCGCAACAGCCGGCACGTCGGGATCGGCGGGCCCAACCTGCCGCCGCCAGGCGATGGATGGATCGCCGAGTGCGTCGCCAACGCCCCTGGCGGACCGATGCACGTGCTCACCAGCGACACCGAAGCCGAGCACATCCCGGGCTGCAACATGGCTTTTCGAAGATCTGCCCTGGCCGCGGTGGGCGGATTCGACGCGCGATTTCGCACCGCTGGCGACGACGTGGACCTGTGCTGGAGGCTGCAGGACAACGGCGGGACGCTGGGGTTCCACGCCGGCGCGATGGTCTGGCATCACCGGCGCAACTCGGTGCGCACCTACTGGAAGCAGCAGTTGGGTTATGGCCGCGCCGAGGCACTGCTCGAGAACAAGTTCCCCGACCGCTACAACGCGCTCGGCCACTACAGCTGGGCCGGTCGCATCTACGGCAACGGGCTCACACGGGCGCTGGCCCTCCGCCGCGGGCTCATCTACCACGGAATGTGGGGAAGCGCGCCGTTCCAGACGCTGCACGAGCCCGCTCCGAGCCTGCTCGCCATGCTGCCGCTGATGCCCGAGTGGCATCTGGTGAGCCTCGGGCTCGTCGCACTCGCACTCCTCGGCCTGCTGTGGCCCCCCTTGCTGCTGGCGCTACCGTTGCTCGCCGTCACGCTCGCGGTCCCGGTCGCGCAGGCGGTGGTCAGCTCGCGCTTCGCGACGTTCTCCGGACCACGGCAGACGTGGTGGAGCCGGCGAGCACTCACGGCCGTGCTCCACCTGCTGCAACCCATCGCCCGGTTGCGCGGCCGCCTGCGTCACGGGCTCGCACCCTGGCGTACGCGCGGAGGCGCACAGCCGGGTTCCCCGCTGCCGCGGACCTTCGCGCTCTGGACCGCGCACTGGCGAGAGCCCGAGGCGCGGCTGCGCGGCATCGACGCGGCCCTGCGCGAGGCCGGCGCCGTGGTGCGGCGCGGTGGCGACTTCGATCGTTGGGATCTCGAGGTGCGCGGGGGCACTCTGGGCTCGGGCCGGCTGCTCACGGCGGTGGAAGAGCACGGCCAAGGGCAGCAGATGATCCGCGGCCGCATGTGGCCCCGAATCAGTAGCGGCGCCTGGGCCGGCCTCACCCTACTCTCCGCGGGTGCGGTGGCCGCCGGGCTTGCGCACGCGCCAATCGCGACGGGTGTGCTGGCCTCGGCGGCGATCGCACTCGCCGTCCGCATCGGCTGGGAGTGCGGGCTCGCCTCGCGTGCGCTGGCGTCCGCGGTCGCACGCGAGATGTCGCCGGATCGCTGACATGCCTCGCGACGCGCGCCCCGTGACTCGCCGGTCCGATGCAGTTCTGTTCCAAAGGCTGCTGGCGGATGCCTGGCCGTATCGGCTCCGGCTCCTGGCGCTGTTCGGAGTGGGCTTGCTGCTGGCGCCCGTGGCGATCCTGGCGCCGATCCCGCTCAAACTGGCCGTCGACAGCGCGCTGGGCTCGGTTCCGCTGCCCCGCATGCTCATCCCCCCTGGCGCAGCGCACACGCCAGAGCTCGCCCTGGCCGCGGCCGCTGCGCTGCTGATCGCCATCGCCGTCCTGCGACAGCTCCAGGCGCTGGCGGACCGCTGGTTGCGTGCCTCACTGACCGAGCGGCAAACACTCGATCTGCGCGCGCGACTGTTCCTGCACGTGCAGCGGATGTCGCTGTCCCATCACGACCGTCGCGGCACCGCCGACGCGATCACTCGCATCGAGCGCGACGCGCGCGAGGCCCAATCCATCGTGGTGGAGAGCCTGTTCCCCTCCATCGCGGCCGGCCTGACGCTGGCGGGGATGCTGGTCGTGACCGCGCGCATCGATTGGCAACTCGCGCTGGCCTCGCTGGCGATCGGGCCCGTGCTGTTCCTGCTGAACCGCCACTACCGCACCCGGCTGCGTGGCCGCTGGCACGAGGTGCGCTCGCTCGAGACCTCGGCACTCGCGATCGTCCAGGAAGTGCTTGGCTCGCTTCGCGTCGTCAAGGCGTTCGGCCAGGAGGATCGCGAGCACGAGCGGTTCCGCCAGAGCTCGCTCCGGAGCGTGCGCGAGCGCATCCGGCTCAGCCTGGCCGAGGGCCGCTTCGGGCTGGTGGTGGGGCTGCTCACCGCCGTGGGCAGTGCCGGCGTCCTGTGGATCGGCGTGCGCCACGTACAGACGGGCGAGCTCACGCTCGGCGAGCTGCTCCTGGTGATGGGTTACATCGCGCAGATCTACGAACCGCTTCGCACACTCAGCAAGCGCACGGTGGGAATGCAGTCCAAGCTGGCCAGTGCCGAGCGGGTGTTCGCGTTGCTCGACACCCCGCCTGACGTGGTGGACCGCCCTAACGCGACGGCCGTCTCACGCGTGCGCGGCGAGCTCGAGTTCCAGGGCGTGTCCTTCGGCTACGGCACCGATCGGACGGTGCTTCACGACGTATCGTTCTCCGTACCCGCCGCCTCGCGTGTCGGGATCGCGGGCTCCACCGGCGCCGGCAAGTCTACGCTCATGGGGCTGCTGCTGCGGCTCTACGACCCCACCGCAGGCCGGATCCTCCTGGACGGCGTGGACCTGCGGGATCACCGGCTCGCGGACCTGCGTCGGCAGTTCGCCATGGTGCTGCAGGACCCCGTGCTGTTCTCGGCGACGATTGCCGAGAACATCACCTACGCACGCCCCGACGCCGGCGTGGAGGACCTCCACCGCGCCGCGCGAGCCGCGAACGCGCACGACTTCATCTCGCAGCTCCCGCTCGGATACGACACTCCTGTCGGCGAGCGCGGCATGCTGCTGTCGGGCGGCGAACGCCAGCGCATCTCGCTGGCCAGGGCGTTCCTGCATGACGCCCCGATCCTCGTCCTCGACGAACCGACCAGTGCGGTCGACGTGCGCTCGGAGGCGTTGATCATGGAAGCGCTCGAACGGCTCATGCTCGGGCGGACGACTCTGATCGTGGCGCACCGGCTGAGCACACTGGAGAACTGCGACCTGCGGCTCGAACTGGACCACGGGCGGCTGATCCCCGTGCGACCCGCGCCGCGTCTCGGCGTTCTGCCCGGTCCCGTCAGCGCGTGAAGTAGTACGTCAGCTTGGCGAGCAGGATGTTCTCGGGTGGGCTCTCCGAGATCGTGCCCACCGAGAGCGGGTGCTCGGCGACCGGGTAGG
>CAZADU010000467.1:0-1835 GCA_964483945.1 uncultured bacterium | reverse complement strand
CGCGCCTGCTCTCGGGCGACCCCGATGCGGTGGCGCGCTGGCTCGACGCGATGGGCGTGGCTCGCGAGCGCGACCTGAGGACCGGCGACGTGTCGCATGTGCCGCTCGTCATGGTGATCGACGCCGGGGGCCACATCGCCTACCGATTCAACAACCCGCCAGCGGGATGGATCGTCGAGGGCGTCCGCCGCGTGCAGCGGGGTTCATGAGCGAGGGCTCACTACCCAACGACGCCACCGCGACGGCAGTGCCCGAGTCGCACCCTTCCCAAACGCACGCGTTCACCCCCGAGGGCCTGGCGGCGCGTCCCACCACGCCGGGCTTCGCCACACCGCTCGTGCGACTGATCCGTGCGCTCGACGCGCTGTTCGACCGCGCGTACGGCTCGCGCTGGAACCCCGCGCAGCAGAGCGGCGGGCTCGCCGTGGCGCTCATGCTGGTCGCCATCGTGACCGGCGTCTATCTGATGCTCGTCTACCGCATCGGTTCTCCGTACGAGTCGATGCAGGCGATCCAAGCGCAGGTGTGGGGTGGCCGCTGGCTGCGCGCGCTGCACCGCTACACGTCGGACGTGGCGGTGGTGGCGGTGGCGTTGCACGCGCTGCGCATGATGGCCGAGGGCCGCACGTGGGGCCCGCGCGTGCTGGCATGGGTCACAGGACTGCTGCTCACCGGCACGATGCTGGTCGTGGGCTGGACCGGCTACATATTGGTTTGGGACGACCATGGTCGTCTGTTGGGTGCAGCGGGCGCTCGCCTCATGGACTCGCTGCACGTCTTGGCCACGCCGATCGGCCGCATCTTCAGCGGCGACAGCTCGGCGCCCGCATCGTTCTTCTTCTTGAACCTGTTCGTGCACATGGCCATTCCGCTCGCGATGGTGGCACTGCTCTGGGTGCACACGCTGCGTCTCGCGCGCAGCCGCTGGCTCCCGGAGCGCAGGCTGTGGCTCACCGCGACCGTCGCGCTCACGCTGTTGTCTTTCGTCTGGCCCGCCACCCTCGGTCCCTCGGCCGACGGCCTCACGCTCGGCGACCGCGCGGCGTACGACCTGTTCTACACGGCATGGATACCGTTCGCGCAAAGCCTGCCCGCGCCGTTCGCTTGGGCGGTGACGCTGGCGCTCGTGCTCGTACCGCTCACGGCGACGCTGTGGTGGCGGCCCGCACGCAAGCGGCAGGCCGCGCCGTCGCTGCACAATCCCCTCGCGTGCACCGGCTGCGGCCAGTGCGTCGTGGACTGCCCGTTCGAAGCCATCTCCATGGTGCCCAACCTCACCGGACGCGGCACGCACACCGAGGTGGCGTCGGTGAACGAGTCGCGCTGCGTGAGCTGCGGCCTGTGCTCGGGCTCGTGCGACCAACTCGCCATCGGCCCGCCGGGCCGCGACGGCCATTCGCAGGTGGTGGCCGTGCGGCCGCTGCTGGGAATCGCGGACCCTCAGGCGTTCGTGCTGGTGCACTGCGCGCACGACGGCGTGGGCGGGGCGCTGGCTTCGCGCGCGCGCGCCATGGGCGTGGTCGTGACCCTGCGCGAGATGGACTGCGTCGGGTCCTTGCACACGTTGCCGATTCAGCAGTTGGTGGGCGCGCACCGCGGCGTGTTCGTGCTGGGCTGCCCGCCCGCCCGCTGCCATTCGCGCGAGGGCACCGCGCTGGCGCTGGACCGGCTGCTGCACGGGCGCGAGCCGTTCCTGAAAAAGCCGCTGGACGCGACGCGCGTGCGGTTCGCAAGCGGGGGAGCCGCCGACCTGGACGAACTCGCGGCCGAGTTCGAGCGGTTCACGACCGAGTGCGGGCGCACCGCCAGGCCCGAGGGGCTCGAGGCCGGACGCG
>CAZADU010000466.1:0-6826 GCA_964483945.1 uncultured bacterium | reverse complement strand
CTTTCCCTGCAGCATAAGCCCGATGAAGATGGCGTTCACACCCGCCTCGCCGTGCGGGTTCTGGCGCGGGCCGTACACGTTGGGGTAGCGCAGCACGGTGTAATCGAGCCCGTGCAGCACCTTCCAGATGAACAGGTAGTGCTCGACCGTGTGCTTGCTCGCGCCGTAGGGCGACTCGGGGTTCACCGGATGCTCCTCGGTCGCAGGCAACTGCCGGCCCTCGCCGTACAACGCGCCGCCGGTCGAGGCGTACACCACCTTGCGCACGCCGTGCCGGGTGCACGCCTGCAGCAGGCCGATCGTGCCGAGGATGTTCACGCGCGCGTCCCAGACGGGATCGCTCACCGACTTGCGCACGTCGATCTGTGCGGCGTGGTGGACCACGACGTCGGGTTTGAACTCGCCGATGGCGCGGTCCACTGCGGCGGCGTCCGCCAGGTCGCCCTGGATGAAACGCGACTTTGGGTTGACGAACTCGCGGAAGCCCGTCGAAAGGTCGTCGAACACCGCCAGCTCGTGACCGAGTTCGATGAAGCGGTCCACGACGTTGGATCCGATGAAGCCTGCACCACCTGTCACGAGGATGCGCAAGGTCCTGCCTCCGGGCCGGTTTGAGTGTGACGAGCGGATATCAAGATTCGCTTGCGCACGCTAGCGTTCGCGCAGCGCGTGTGGCAAACAGCGACTCACGCCGCGCGATCGCGGCGCGTGTGGATCCCGTCGAGCACGGCGCGCAGCCCCGCGGTCACCTCCGGCGCGGGACCGAGCGCGGCGAGCGCACGGCCGCGCTGGATCGCCGTCTCCACCGCGGGCGTGCGGCTGAGCGCGGCGGCGACGGTGTCCCATGCGAGCCGCGCGAGCCCGGGGCGCGACCACGACACACCATGACCGCGCAACCAGCCGGCCACCGGGTCGGCGGCGTGACCCACGGGCAGCAGCGGGCAGCCCACGGCGAGCGAGCGGCGTACGAGGCCCGCGGACAGCGGCTCGGTGAGCGTGACGAACGCGACGCGAGCGTTCTGGAGCCAGGCGCTCTCGGCCTCGCGTGGCGCGCGCCCGACGAAGTGCACGCGCTGCTCGATGCCGGCCAAACGCGCCAGGCCCTCGAGCGCGCCGTCATGCTGGTCGAGGATGACGAGATCCACCTCGTCGCGCTGATCCGCGGCGCGCGCGAAGGCGTCGAACAGCGCAACGGCTTCCGCCCCACCCAGTGGCGTAGCGACCAGAGCGTACGGGCCATCCCACAGCGACAACCGACTCGCGCGGCCGCGCTCGGCCTCTCCCGCGACCGCGTCGCCGGGCTCGAGACCGGGCGCGAACGGCGCGAGCGGACCCGCGTCGTGCGTCGCCGCCCAGCCGCTCGGCCACCACCACGCGGGGCACCGCGAGCCGAGCGCGCGTGCAAGTTCGCCGCCACCCGGAGCAGCACTCACCCACACGATGCCGTCCGCCCGCCATTCCTCCGCGGTGCGGCGCACACCGTCGGTCGCGGCGCGCGGCGAGAGACAGTCGAGTCCGGCCTGCGGGCGTTCGGACGTGCCGTGCTGCAGATCGTCATCGCCCTCGGGGGCGATGGCCAGCGTGCGAATGTCGAGACCGGAGCGGCGGAGCGAGAGCGCCCGCGGGCGCACGTCAGATGTCGATGCACCGATGGCATCGAGCTGCTCCACCAGGAGCAGGCGTTGCGGGTGGGCCAAGGGAGTCCTCGTCGTGGGATCCACCGCACGCGAGCGAGGCGGGATCCCCGCGGGCGATGGCGGCCCTCGTGAGGGCCGGGAGCCCGGGCGCTGGCCCGTCCTCCCTGCAGCATCCCTGCGGCGAACTCACCGGCGATCCACGTCCGCATGGGGTCGCGGTCACCTGACTCTCGGTGCGGCGCGCTCCGTTCCATGGAGCTTGCCTTCAGGACCGCGTGTGGCTCAGGAGGAGGCCCGAGCCTGTTCGCGATGGTCCTCGGCCTGCACCCGGCGCATCCACGCCAGGAAGCGGAGCCGCTGCCACACTTGCAAGTCGCAGTCCAACACGATGGGTTCCAGCACCGGCTTGGGAAGTGCGCGAATCGCCATCGGGACCGGGGCGGTGATGGGGGCCAGTTCCGGCGGCGGGCCGGCCGGCCGGAGCACGAGGACACGCATGGACATGGCTTCGAGCGTTGCCTCTGACATGCCAGATAAACTCAAGGGATTCAAAGCGATACCAAGCCTGCCCATCGCGTCCTCGGCACCCCTGGCGTTACGGCGTTCTGTGCCGGCCCACCAACCCTCCATGGCCCGGCCGCGAAGTGCGTCGCCGAGCGCGGTCGGCGATCCGGGGTCGACGGCGAGGATGATGCGGCTGAAGTTCGGCAGGAGTTCGTCCAGCTTCCGCCCAAGCAATGACCAGCCCACGACGCGCCCGGCATTGCCGTGCGGCAGCAAGTAGAGCCCAGGATGGCCGCCGTACTGGACCAATCCCAGCGGGGGCATCTCGGCCGCGAGGCACTCGAGCAGGCCCCAACGCGCGTCGCGGCCAAGCCGTTCGTGCAGCCGGAGCCGGGGCGAGCCGTCCACGATCAGCACGCGGTCGCCAAGCGCGACACGATGCGCGGCCAGTTCCAGCGCAGCGCGCGCCACGAGCACAGGGGAGGCGCCGGTCACGACGTGCAGCGGTGGCGCGATCGCAGCCGGGTCGGCGCCGGTGAGGGCCTCGCGCAGTGCGCGGCTGCGGGGGAAGCCGGGCTGCAGCATCATCGCGAGGAGCAGCACGAGCAGTGCGGCGAGCGATCCTGCTCCGGCGCCGATCAGGATCGTCGGCAGCCACGCGGAGACGACCGGGCGCACGAGCGGCCGCGCGGGTATCGCGTCCGCCACGACGAACGGCGCCCACGGATCGCCGGCATGATCGTCGAGCAATACGAGTGCGGCCGCGGCCGAGGACTCGAGCGCCTGGCGCTGGGCGCCCCCCGCCCACTCCATGAGGCCCGACGCGACCGGCTCGAGCAGCCGTGTGCGCGAGTGCTGCCAGTCGCGCCATGCTTGAGCGTGCTCGGCCGTCGTCCAGTCCTTCCACGCCGCGCGGTCGGCGAACCAGTCTCGGTCGGCCCGCGCGGCGTCATCGAGGGCCTGGCGGAGCATGACGGGGTCGCGTTCCTCGGCCACCCACGACACGTTGAGCCACGAATCCTCGACCGACGGCGGCGCGTGGGTGCCACGCGCGGGACCCACGAGCCATGCCACCGGAAGTTCGTGCGCGAGTTCCTCGCCCCAGCGCGCTCGCGCCAGCAACAGCGCGGCACATTCGGTGGGGCGCGTCTGCAGCGGCGCGGTGGCGGGTGCTGCGCGGCGCCAGCTCTCTCGCGCGGGCAGCAGTCGCGCGTTGAGGTCGGCGGCGGTGGGTGCCTGGCGCGCAACGAATGCACGGGCGAGCTCGCGCGCCGAGGCTGCGGAAGCGGAGGTCACGATCAACGTGCGCTCGCGACCCTCGCCGGCGATCAGTGCGCTCTCGCCCTCCTTCGCCGCGTGCGGCCAGTCGCGATCGCTCGGCAGCGGGCCGACCCATGGCAGTCGGGCCTCGAATCGGGCACCCTTCGGCGGAGCGACCGCCAGCGCACAGACGCAGCCCACGGCCATGCCTGCGAGCAGGCTCAGGACGATCGTGCGGGTGCGAAGCGGGATCCGGGCCATCGCTTCGGCGGCGTCTTCCTTGTCGCGCATCGGGGGTCTCCAGCGGGTGCGGCGGCCGGCTCGCATCTTGCGAGACAAGTGAAGGTTAGCCGCGCTCCTCGGAGCGCGCAAGCGCGCCTCCCGGTCATGCCGCCCGGCGCTCCTCGCCCGATCCGGGCCCGGCCACAGGCAGCGTGAACCAGAACGTGCTGCCCTCACCCGGCGAGCTTTCCACGCCGATGCGCCCGCCGTGCTGTTCGATGATGCCCTTCGAGATCACCAGCCCGAGTCCTGTGCCGCCCACCTTGCGCGTCGAGCCGGAGTCGATCTGCTGGAATTTCTTGAACAGGCGCGGCAGGTCCTTGGACGCGATGCCATCGCCGTTGTCCTTGATCGACAGGCGGAGCACTTCCTCCGACGAGGACGCCTCGATGCGCACGCGGCCGCCGGGCGGCGAGAACTTGATGGCGTTCGACAGCAGGTTCGTCACCACCTGCGTGACGCGGTGCGGGTCGAGCAGTCCCTCGGGCAGCCCCGTCGGCACCGCGATCTCGAGCTGGATGCGGCGCTCCTCGAGCAGCATGCGCAGGTTCTGCGCCGCCTGCCGCACGACTGGCTCCAGCGACTGGCGCTCGATGTTCATCGGCAGCGACGCCGATTCGAGCTTGGAGAAGTCGAGGATGTCGTTGATCAGCAGCAGCAGGCGTTCGGCGTTGGCATGCGCGATGGACAGCAACTTGGACTGCTGATCGGAGTTCTGGAAGTAACGGCCGTCCGAAAGCAGCTCGACCGCACCCTTGACCGACGTGAGCGGCGTACGGATCTCGTGCGAGACCACGGCGACGAAGTCGGACTTGAGCCGATCCAGCACCTTGGTGCGCTCGAACAGCTGCGAGTTGCGCACCTGCACGGCAGCTTGCGTGGCGAACATGCGCAGGAACTCGAGGTCGTCGTCGGTGAATCCCTCGGCGCGGTCGAGCACGACCAGCACACCGATGGCCAGGCGCTCCTGCACCATGGGCACGGCCAGCAGTTCGCGCGCGAACGTGTCCGAAAATCCGGGCAGCGCGCGCGCGCGCGCCGCGGCGGCGCCAAAGCGGGCGGGCAACTGCGCCGTCACCGCCTCGCCGAGCCAGCCCTCCCCCGTGACGAAGTGCGGCAGGATCGGGTCGTCGAGCGGCAGTTCCAGCCCATGCGCGGCGGCGGCGCGGAACTCGCCGCTCTCCTCGCTCTGGAGGTAGACGACGGCCGCGGTGGCGCCCACCAGTCTCGCCGCGGTCTCGACGATGCGCGCGAGCCGCGGCTGCAGCTCGAGGTTCGCGCCGATCTCCATGGAAACGCGATACAGCGTATCGAGATTGCTGGTGGCGAGCGCGATGCGTTCGCGCAGCTCCAGCTCGTGCCCGTGCAGCACCTTGTTCTGACGCTGCAACTGCTCGAGCAAGGCGCGGTTCTCCACCTTGAGCCGGCGGCTGCGCAGGTGGCGCTCGAGCGTCTTGGGGATCTCGGTGATGTCGTCGAACGGTTTGGTGATGTAGTCACTTGCGCCCTCGCGCAACGCGTCGATGCTGGTCTGCACCGTGGCGTGACCGGTCATCAGCACGACCGCGACCTCGGGATCGGCGTGGCGGGCGGCGCGCATGACGTCCAGTCCCGACTTCCCGGGCAGCGAGATGTCGGTGAGGATCAGGTCCGGGCAGCCCTCCGCGAGGTGGCGCATCGCCTCCTCGGCGCTGGCCACGAACGTGAGCTCGAACGACTCCTCTTCGAGCACCTCGCGCAGCACGTCCGCGACGGAGGCGTCGTCCTCCACGACCATGACCCGCGCACGAGGTGCGACGATCCCTGGCGACGAGGGGGCGTCGCGTTCGGAACCCGGATCGGCGCTCATGGCGTGGTCCTCAGTGAGTGTTCGTGGGACCGCTCGCCGCCGTGCGGTGCCGGCCGGCCTTCTTGGCCAGACCGAGCGCCCGCTCGGCCGCACCGAGCAGCTCGGTGGGATCCATGCCGTCACGCGGCGAGGCCGCGACACCGGCGGAGACACTGAGCTTCCCGGCTCGCGGGAAGCGGTGGTCCTCGAGCGCGTGGCGCAGTCGCTCGGCGAGACGCCGCGCCGGCCCGAGGTCGCAGTCCGGCAACACGACACCGAACTCGTCTCCGCCCAGTCGCGAGACGAAGTCACCCTCGCGCAGCGCCAGCTTGAGCACCAGCCCGCATTCGGCGAGCACATGGTCGCCGGCGGCCTTGCCGTAACGCGCATTGAGTGCGGCGAAGTGATCCAGGTCCAGCGTCACGACCGCCAACGGCAGGCCGGACTGCTCAGCGCGACCCATCTCCTCGACCAGCCGGTGATGGAACGCTCGAGCATCCGCAAGTCCGGTGACCGGGTCGCGGCCCGGCTGACGCCGCAGGTGGTCCAGTTCCAGCCGCGCTCCGAGTGCCGCGCCGAGCGCACCCGAAGCCGTGCGCACGAGCGACAGCTGCTCGGGACGCCAGCGCTGACCCTTGCGGGCCAGCAGGTCGAGCGCACCGACTCGCTCACGGCCGCGGAATAGCGGCACGCCGATGGCCTCGCGCAGGTCCCCGGGCGTGCGTGCCCAGTGGCCGCGTGCACACCACGGTGTGATCTCGCCTTCGGCCGAGCGCGCATGCAGCGCGACGCCGTCGCAATCGAATGCCAGCTTGAGCGCGTCGAGTGCGCGCTCGAGTGCGGCCGGCTCGCTAAAGGACGACAACACGGCCTCGCACGCATCCCACAGGCAACCGGAAGCCGCCCGCCGGTCCTGGCGAGCCGGCGACGCTCCGCTCTCGCGGGCATCGCCCTTTCGTTCGCGCGGGGACCGAGGATCGTCGCCCGAATGGGCGTCACGCGGCGTTCGGCCGGGGAACCTGGCTACCGAGGACTTTCCTGAGTTCCCGGAGCCTGACGGTCGCTTCTTGGATTCTGCCGGACTCACGTAGCACGACCTCCAGTCGTTCGCGCACGGCGGGAGCTTGATCCGCCGTTTTCATGAGCATGAGTTGCGCGTTGCCCCTCACGCCCACGAGCGCGTTGTTGATCTCGTGATGCACGCCGAGTACGTCCCGCACCCGGTTGTTCCACTGCTCCTGCTCGCTCCACCAGCCGTCCACCAGCGCGCGCATCGTCGCGGCGCCGTCTGGGTCGCCGCTGCGCTCGCGCGCGG
>CAZADU010000465.1:0-3148 GCA_964483945.1 uncultured bacterium | reverse complement strand
TCGGCCCGCGGCAAGCCGGACCAGCAGCCGGGCCGTGACCGAGCGCTCCTGCTTCGTGAACTCGGTCGTCTCGCGCAACAGCACATCGGGGTCCAGCTGCAGCATTTCAACGAACAGCATCGCCCAACTCCGCTTCGGGGGCAGAGTGATCACGAGGGCTGTGCACGAGCCTAGCATGAGCATTTTCGAGTGCCGTGGATGCGCTCACGGCGCGAAACGCGGGTTCGGATGAGATCGCGCGCGCTTCGCGTGCGCTGGGCCTCGTGCGGGCAGACTTGAGCGTTTACGGGCGCCGGGGCGTGTTCGCTCCGGCGCCCGATTTCGTCTCTAGTGGTTCAACACCACCGCCAAGCGCCCTAGTTGTTCAGCACCACGATCCGCCCCGCGTCCTTCTGCGTGCTGCTGCGCACGAAGTACACGCCTCGTGCCACCTTGCGGCCGCCGTCGTCGGTGCCGTCCCAGACCAACGTCTGCTCGCCCGCTGGGAACACGCGGTCGGCGAGCAGGCGCACCTTGCGGCCCGCCACGTCGTAGACGTTCACCTGCACGCGGCCGGCCTGCGCGATGCCCAGCAGCACCTTCGACTCACCGCGGCGCATGAGCGCGTCGCCCAGCTTCATGAAGTTCACGTACGGGCCGCCGCGGCCGGACTGGGGGGTGTCGAGCGTGATGCTCGGCGAGGTGAGGCCGCTGCAGATGCCCCCGAATACCTTGTTGAGCATGTAATAGTAGTAGGCCAGCCGACCACCACTGGTGTCGCAGTAGCGGCTGAACAGGTGCTCGATGTCGTAGCCGCTCGTGACCGCCGCCCAGTTGCGCAGCGGCACCGCGGTCTTGACCACGTCCGAGACATACGGACCGTTGAGCCCCACGTTCTCGTAATGAGCCCCCGCTACGGCCTCGGGGATGGCGGGGTTCGGGGTCAACACGTCATTCGACCACGAGCACAGGTTCGCCACACCGTAGATGTCGCCCCCGCTCGGCGTGAGGGCGGCCGTGGTGAGCACGTCCGCGCAGGCATCCGCGTTGCCGGAGAGCGCCTGGTAGGAGACGTTCCGGAAGATGAGTCCCAGTCTGTCCGTCAGGAACACGCCGTGCGAGGCGAGCACTCCCGCGGACTGCTTCTCGGACTGTCCGAAGCCATCACCCTGGACGAAGATGCCGCGCGGTTGCGGTGTTCCACCCGCGGCCGTGAGGAAGTCATCCAGCAACGCGATGTCGTTCTGGCTGCGGTTCACGTACGGACCGAGGATACCGGAGTTCAAGTCCCCCGACAGGATGGTCACGATGCGGTAGTAGGCGCGCAGCATCTCCGGCGTGGGACCGGCCTTCGATTCGCGCCCTGCAGCGAAGCCCATATTGGCTCGGTTCGCGAGTCGGCTGCCGAGCCCGCCGGCACTCGTGGTGAGCGATTCGGCGGCCTTCACGCCGTACATGTCCCACGTCGTGCCCGGTTGCGAGTTCTTGCCACTCACCGCCACCGACATGTTCGTGCGCACATCCAGCCCGTTAACGTTCACATCGCCCGGTGCGTGCCAGCCGTTGTGCGCGCCCCACTTGGCCGCAGCGGTGCCACCGATGGAGTCCATCACCGAGACGAACCGGCCTTCGTTGCCGCGCCGGTCGTTCCAGTCCACGTACAGCATGCAGGCTGCGCCCGCGCCACCGAACGCGCCGTTCTTCCAGCGATCGGGCAGCACCGAGAACTGTTGCCAGCGGTGCATGTCGGTCGAGCCTTCTCGCGACTGTGGCGTGATGAAGTTGGTGTCGGGCGTCGTCGCGAAGTTCAGGAATGGGTCGATCGAGTGCGACTTCCGGTAGAAATACTGCACGTGCGAGCCCGGCGTGAGCAGGCCGTCGGGGAGGATCTTCGTGAACTCCTTGGTCACGTTCGAACCGTTCCAGCCGGTACGTGAGGGCGGAATGGTGCTGAGCCAGGCTGGCACGGTGCCATTGCACGCCACGTTGTTCACCGTCGGCGAGCTGGTCGCAGCCTTCGTCGTGTCGATGACGAAGCACCAGAACTTGTTCACACCCAGCGAGGCGAACTTGGGATCCGACTCGTGGATCATGGTCATGCGGCCACTCGCCACAATGCCCGTACCCGTGGGCACCGCGCCACCGACCGGGAACATGTTCAGCTGCGTCGTGTCCATGCGGCAGCTGTTCCAGGCGAGCGGATCCCAACCGCCCGGCCCCAGGTGCGAGCCGGCCGAAACGAGGCCGGGATCGGCCATGTACTGGCCCCAGAACGACGCGTCGCCCGCGCCCGCGACGGCCGCCTGGTTGGTGGGCAGTTGGAGCAACACGCCGTTCACCATCGTCCCGCCCGGCACCATGCTGCGGCCCGCCGCGATCTGATAATTGCCGGGCCCCGGCAGGATGCGGAACACGAGATCCACACGAACCGCGGCGAGCGCCGGGTCATCGGGGGCGCTGACGATGACATTGGCGGCGATCACGACAGAGGAGTCGCCAGGAATGTCGAACCGGAGCGAGTTGTTCGTGGCCTGCGCGTTGTTGATACCTGTTCGTATGAGCGCCGTGGTGGTGTCGAAAGCGGACGTCCCCGGCAGGCCCGCCGTCTCGTTGGCGGGAAACGCGTCGTTGACGAGCTGCCAGATGTCGGTGGAGACCGCACCCAGCGACACCGTGTTGCTCGCGCTGGCCTGACCCGGGACACCGGGCACGTCTACGAACGCCAATGTGGCGTTGTCGAAGTAGCCACCCTCGTTCGAGTTGCAGCCCAGCGTGATGGCGAAGCGGAAGCACTGTTGCGTGTGCGAGAGGAAGAGCTTGAGCGAATCCGGGAGGCCGCTCACGTTGGAGGTGCGGAACGGGGTGCCGTTGTCGAAGAAGCCCTCGAGGTCCGTGAAACACTGCGGCTCGGGGTTGAACACGATGAAGCCGGGGGAGTTCGGTTGGCCCCAGCACTTGGCCCCGTTGAGCTGCTGGGCCGGATAGGCCTGGCCCCCGAAATGCCATGTGTTACCGGAGAAGAACAGGTTGAACATGCCGGCGTACATGTCATAGAACTGGATGTAGTCGTCGCTCGCGTTGGCGATCGTCGCCGAGATGCCCTGCGAGTTGGCGCTCCCGTCGAGCCCGGGCACCAGGTTGATCGTCGGCGAGACCGCGAAGTGCGAGA
>CAZADU010000464.1:0-3326 GCA_964483945.1 uncultured bacterium | reverse complement strand
AGGGCCCCGAGTGCTGTGCGTCCGCGGCCCGGGCGAGCACCTGGGCTTCGCTCAAGCAGTTATATCGTTGAACACTTGAAGTCGCGGGCCTCGGGCGCGCGACGCGATGTCCCGGACGGCCACCTCCGAGGGGAGGTGGCCGTCGTGCTGCGAGCCCTAAGCCGTCTTCGGGGCGTTCCGCCAACGGGCAACCGGGCGCCGGGCAAAACGCACGACCTTCCCCTTGCGCTTTAGGGGTTGAGGCGTCACAATCGGGGCCCCTGAAGGACACGTTTCATGGGGTCTGTGCACCCGTTCCACCGGCGCCCGACCCCGCTGACCCTCCACCCCTCGGAAAGGTGTCTCCATGTCCCGTCGCTACCTGTTTGCATTCGCAGCGCTCGTGGCCCTCGCTTGTCCGTCGCTTGCCCTGGCGAACGCGCGGCTCATCAGCGTCAGCCCGCTGGACGGCGGCTGTGTCTCTGGCCCCACGGGTCCCACCGTGCAGGCGTGGGACGTCGAGCCGGGCAAGACGTACGAGATCACCATCAGCAACGTGATCGAGTGCGCCAACGGCGGTACCGACGCCACGCTCAACGTGCGCGTCAACTCGTCCAACTCGGGCAACACCGACCTGGTCGCGACGCTGGTTGCGGCTGGCACGTACAAGTTCAGCTACACCCTGCCCATCGGCGCCATCTGCACCTTCCCCATCTTCTACTACACGACGCCGGGCGCGAACAACACCGGCCTGCTCGTGAATCGCAACGATGGAGTCGGGTTCCAGGCGCACCTGCGAGCGGCGACGTTCGGGCCGGGCTGCACCAGCCCGACCGCGATCATCGGTGGCGACTGCCTGGTCGTGCCGACGCGCTCGAGCACGTGGGGTGCGGTGAAGAGTTTCTACCGCTGATCTGGATCGATCCGGCGCAGCAGGCCGGAACCTGAGACGACAACGACGGCCACCTTCACGCGAAGGTGGCCGTCGTAATTTCGGAAGCACGCGGACTCAAGAGGCGCTCAGCCGGCCATGCGCTCACGGCGCAGCCGGTGGAGTCTCGGGGCCAGCGCAAGCTGTCCCGCGGCGACGACGAGTCCCGCCGCAAGGCAGCCCAGCCAGAGCGCGCTGCTCCCCCACTGCTGAAGCACCGCCGTGCCGATGAGCGGCGCACCGAACGCCGCGAGGCCGAAGCTCAAGCCATAGGCGCCCTGATAGCGCCCGCGCATGCTGGGCAGCGCGATGTCTGCCACCACGGCATTGCCCGTGGGCAGCACGAGGATCTCCCCCACGGTCCAGACGACGACGCTCAGCGAGAACGGGGCCGGGCCCGTGGCGATGGTGTTGAGGGCGAAGCCGAGGCCCACCAGGACGGCTCCGGCCGCCAGCACGCGCGAGCGGTCGAACCCGCCTAGCCACGGGGCGAGGAACGGTTGCACCAGCACGATGACGATGCCGTTCAACGCCAGCACGAACCCCAGCCACGCGTTGGAGACTCCCCGCGCCGCCATCTCCAGAGGCAGGGCCGCGATGTGCTGCATGAACACCAGCAGCACAAGAACACTCAACAGCACGAATGCCAGGAACGGGCCGTCGCGGTACGGCGCCAGGAAGCTGGCCAGGAATCCTTGCGAAGGTTCGAGCGCGGCATGCGCGGCCGGGGCCGGCCGAGTCTCGGGAACGAGGCGCCAGATGAGGAACGCGAACACGAGGCTGGTGAGACCGTCGCCGATGAACAACCACAGGAAAGACCGCGTTGCGATCACCCCCGCGAGCAGTAGCCCGACCGAAAAGCCAAGGTTGATGACCCAGTACAGCACCCCAAAGGCACGCACGCGGTCACGAGGGGGGATCAGGTCGGAGACTGCCGCCTGCATGGCCGGGCGATAGGACTCGCCCAGGACCGAGACCACGAACGTCAGAGGTGCGATCACCGCAAGGTCGCGCGCGAACCCCAGCGCGATCATGGCGAGGCCGCCGAGCGAGAGCGCGGCCACCATCGTGGCGCGCCGGCCCACATGGTCCGCTAGCCAGCCACCGAGCGGGCTGGCCACGGCAGCGCCCAAGCCGTAAATCGAGACCACCGCGCCTGCCGTGGCCACGGGGAAGCCGCGTCCCTGCGACAGGTAGAGCGCGAGAAACGGCATCACGAACGTGCCCGCGCGGTTCACGAACAGGCCAAACCACAGCACCCAGAACGTGCGCGGCAGTCCGCCGATGAGGGCACCGAGGGCGGCGCGCGCGCCAGTGGGGGGATCCGCCATGGCCCGCACTCTGCCATGAGTTCCCGGTTCTCGCCCGCCGGGCGAATGGCATTCGCCCGGCACGGCGCTCTCGGTCACACCGGAGACGTTGGTTCAGTACACTGCCCGCGTGCCGGCTCCCACTCAGCGGCCCGGGACACGCCATGACCACGGAGGGCGAACAGGATGCCGCGGATTCCCGGACTGGGGCTGTTGCAGTGCTACCTCGACTGGCTGCACCTGCGCTGGCCCGCCGGGTGTGCCGAGCCGCTGCCCGTGGTAGGGCTCGAGGGGCGAACGAACGTGCCTGGCGTCTGGATCGTGGGCGACCTGGCGGGCGTTCCGCTCCTCAAGTTCGCGCTCGACTCGGGTGTGAAGGCGGTCCGGGCGGTCGCCCGGGAGCTGGGGCAGCCGAACCCCGCCTCTACGGAGAGCGGCTCCGTCGCAGCGAGCCGGCCCCCACCCGCGGACCCCGGCCGACTGCGCGACCTCGTGATCCTTGGCGGCGGGGTCTCGGGCATGGCCGCGGCGATCGAAGCCCGCACACTGGGGCTCGACTTCGAGGTGATCGAGGCAAGCGAACCGTTCTCGACGATCGCCCACTTCCCCAGGGGCAAGCCGATCTTCACGTATCCGCTCGCGATGCGGCCCGCGGGCGCTCTCCAGGTCGGCGCCACCGTCAAGGAGCCGCTGGTGGACGAGTTGCGCGCGCAGGCCGCCGCCGCCGGCGTGACGGTGACCACGGGACGCGCGGAGCGAATACGGCGGCTCGACGGAGTGTCGGTGGTGGAACTGGGGGAGGGCCGCACGGTCCAAGCGCGCCATGTGCTCGTCGCCCTTGGCCGTAGCGGCGACTTCCGCCGGCTCGGCGTGCCCGGCGAGTCGTCGCCGAAAGTCTACGATCGGCTGCACGATCCTGCCGACTTCGCCGGTCGCGACGTGCTCGTGGTGGGCGGCGGCGACTCGGCGCTGGAAGCGGCGATCTCACTTGCCGGCGCGGGCGCGCGCGTCACACTCGCGCATCGCGGGCTCGAGTTCTCGCGCGCCAAGCCAGAGAACGTCGCGGCCATGGAGCGGCTGGCCGCAGCGGGACGGCTCCAGCTCGA
>CAZADU010000463.1:0-4578 GCA_964483945.1 uncultured bacterium | reverse complement strand
CGCGGCGAGATCCGCGTGGATGGCCGCCCGCTCGCCTCGTGGGAACCCGACGCGTTGCGCCGCCGCATCGGGCTCGTTTTGCAAGACTCGTTCCTGTTCTCGGGCACGCTCGAGCGGAACCTCACGCTGGGCGACCCGGCGGTGACGTCCGAGCGAGCGCGCGCGGCCGCGAGCGAGGTGAACGCGTCCGAGATGATCGCGAGGCTCCCCGGCGGCTTCGCGGCCGAAGTGCGCGAGCGCGGGGCCACGTTCTCGGCGGGCGAGCGGCAGTTGCTCGCCTTCGCTCGAGCGCTCGCGCGCGACCCCGAGCTGCTGGTGCTTGACGAGGCCACCTCCAGCGTCGACACCCACACTGAGCAACTGATCCGAGCCGCGCTGCGGCGGCTGATGGCGGGGCGGACCTGCCTGGTCATCGCCCACCGGCTGTCCACCATCCACGACGTGGATCGCATCGTCGTGCTGCACCACGGCCGCGTACGTGAGATCGGCACGCACACCCAACTCATGGCCACGGGCGGGCTTTACCAGCGGCTGGTCCAGCTCCAGTACCTGGGCGGCGCGAGTGCCCAGCCCGCGGCCGCTGGTCGCGCCGGGACCGCGGCCAAGTAGTCCGGGGCCGCGCCTGAACCGCGGCCTGGTGGCCCGGGACCGCCGCCCAGCGAGTGGGGTTGGCGTCAGCGTGCGAGACCTCCTCGGCCCGAACTCGAGCCCCCGGAATGGCTTCCCAGATCGGCCCGGTCGTGCGCTCGAGGCCAGAGTGGTCCGAACCACCGAGGGGCTGCTGCCCCCCCGCGTGCTCTTGAACGGGTCTCCTCGCAAAACGAAAGCAGGTGTGTCGCTTCGAACACACTCCGCTCGATCGTCGACTCCAGCCCTCTCGACATCTCACACGTGACTCTGTCGTGCAGGATGCAACACAGGCTCACGAAAGAGGTAAGCGAGGCCTGATTTCGTTCGATGGGCGTTGACGACCGCTCTGGGCGGTCCCTAAACTATGTTCTGTCACTCCGCTCTCCCTCTCTGATCTCTCTCCGGAGGTGACTTCATGCAGTTGGGTCGTAAGATCCGGGACCTGCGGCTCCGCCGCGGTCTCACGGTTCAGCAATTGGCCGAAGCCACAGGGCTCTCCAAGGGCTTCGTGAGCCAGGTCGAGAATGGCAGGACTTCCCCGTCCCTGGCCACTCTGCAGGACCTCGCCAAGTCGCTCGAGACCTCGGTCGCCTACCTCGTCGTCGAAGAGGATCAGGTGCCCTATGTGGTCAGGCGAAGCCAGCGACCGAATATGAGCGTCAACGGGAACGGTTCTCGAGTCGAGGTGATGTCCGCGCAGCCGCGGCGCAACCTCGAACTCCTCCAGGCCGATCTCCCGCCCGGCGTCTCGATGAGCGATAAGCGGCAATTCCACCACGGCGAAGAGGTCATTCTCTGCGTCGAGGGCCGCATCACGCTCACCTGTGGTGCGCATGTCGTGCTACTCGACGCCGGCGACTCCTGCCATTTCGACGGCCGGGTACCGCACCAGATCGAGAATGCGGGAGACGTCAACGCCCGCATCTTCATCGCCCTCACACCCGCCGCTTTCGAGCCCATCATGCGCTCGCGGGGCGATGGGACGAACGGGCATACGGTCGACTCGGCGATCTTGGATTCGGTCGGCTAAGTCGTCTCGGTTATCCTGTAAGGCGGCGGCCTCCCCCACGGGCCGCCGCCGCTTTTCTTGGTGGGTGCGGCTACCGGCCGAAGGATCCGGATCCGATCGGGGTACTCCGGTCGAGCATCACGCCGCATGATCCGACGGGGCCGAAGCGCGAGGCGCGAGCTGCAGGGCCCGCTCTCGGCCCGCGTATGCGACGCAGGGAGGCGCACCAGCGATGACGGCGGTTCGGCGGGCGGCGCAGGATTTCCTCGAGGCGGCGCGATTGTTCTCGCGCCCGGCCCGGCTCTATCTCGGCGCCGAGTTCCTGATGTGGATGGCGCACGGCATCTTCGCTGTGCTCTTCAACCTCTACCTGGTCGAAGCCGGCAGCAGCGAGCGGTTCGTGGGTCGCGCGGTGGCCTCGAGCGCACTGGGCCTGGTCGTCGCGGCATTGCCCGCCGGCTGGCTCGCCGATCGCTGGGGCCGCCGGCGCACGCTCATGCTCGGCGTGCTGCTGGAGGCCGCCGGGCATTTGGTGCGCGCGCTGTCGGTGTCCGAGCCCACCGTGCTCGGCGCGGGGTTCGTGACCGGGCTCGGGCAGGCGTTCTTCCAGATCGCGGCCGCACCATTCCTCACCGAGCACTCCACGCCCCGGGAACGCACGCACCTGTTCAGCACGTTCTTCGCGAGCGCGCTGATCGCGGCCGTGGTCGGCAACGCCTTGGGCGGGGCCATGCCGGTGGCGTTGCGAGCGCTGGTGCCAGGGCTCGGTCTGTTCGAGGCATACCGCGTGGTGTTGGTGGCCGGTGCGCTGCTGGCGGCCGCCTCGGCGCTGCCGTTGCTGGCGCTGCGCGGACTCGTCGAGCCGCGCACGTCGCACGAGGAGGCCCCGCCCCCGCCACACGAAGCCAAGCGGTTGTGGCCCATCGCGCTCAACTCGCTGCTGCTGGGCTCGGGCGCGGGGCTGGTGATTCCGTTCATGAACCTCTACTTCCAGAACCGCTTCGGCTCCACCAGTACCCAGATCGGGCTGTTCTTCAGTGTGGCGCAGGTGTTCACCGCGATGGCCTCGCTCGCGGCCCCCGCGATCGGCGCGCGGTTCGGGCGGCTGCGCACCGCGGTCGCCTCGGAACTCATGTCGCTGCCGTTCCTGCTCACCCTCGGCACCGAGCGCCACCTGCCGGTGGCGGTGGCGGCGTTCTGGATGCGCGCGACGCTCATGCAAGCCGCCACGCCGCTGTTGCAGTCGTACGTCATGGAGGTGCTGCCGCCCACACTGCGCGCGCGCTCGTCGAGCCTCAACAACATGGTGTGGAACGTGGGTTGGGCGGTGAGCTCATCGGTAGCCGGGCTGATCATCGAACGCTTCGGCTACAGCATGCCCTTCTACTTGACGGCCGTGCTCTACGCGACGGCGGCGATCACGTTCTATCGCGCGTTCCGTGGCACGCGTGAACCCGGCGTGGCACCGGTGCGGATCTCCGAGGAAGCCAAGGGCCTGCGCGGCGACGGGCCGGGGACGGAGTAGTGCTGGCGGGCCGGTGTCGCTCGGCACGCGCCACCGCAGCGTGCGTGAGTCGTGCGCTGCCCCCCGAGCGACGCCGGCCGCGTCTGGCACCGGCGAATGGTGCGCGCTGTGCCGGCCGGGGCGGAAGCACTAGACTGCGCGAGTTCCGAGTTCGTTCCCGGGGAGGGTGATCATGGGCAGGCTCTTGTGGTTCGCGCTGTTCGTGGCCGCAGCCTGGTATGGATGGACACACTGGAGGGAACTCCGTGGCAGTCCCGCGGATGAGATTGTAGTGATCAACCGCGCCGGTGCCGCGATCGAGCGCGTGCGTATCGGCGTCGGCGATAACGTGGCTGTGCTCGAAGCCGTCGAGGATGGCACAGACCAGCGACGCGACTGGCGCGGCCAGTCCCGGGGCTCGTTCCTCGTGCAATGGACCCAGCGCGGCCGGATCGGCGAGCGCAGCTGGCGCGGGAACGCCTTCGAGCCCACCGGTACTCCGCTGGTGCATCGGTTCGAGTTCCTGCGGGACGGGCGCGTCGTCTCGCGCAGCGAACGACGCACGCCGGCCCCCTGAGGGGCGATGAGACCGGGGGTGCCACCGCGCGCTGGCGCACGAGGTACTCGCACCCCTATTCTTTCTGACCGCCCGAGGGAACGGGCCGTAGGGTCGGAGGGAGCCGGATGCGCCGCTGGCTGGGGATCGTGCTGTTGCTCGCCGTGGCCGCGTACGGCTGGATGCGCACCGCTGCGCTGCGCGAGCGAGGCGCGCACGAGGTGGTGGCCGTGAACCGAACCGGCCGGCTGCTCGAAGGTCTGAGCATCAGCGTGGCGGGGAAGCGGGTGGAGGTGGCGGCACTACCGCCGGGCGCGACGGCCAAGCGTCCACTGCTGTGCGACCGCGATGGGGCGTTCGAGCTGGCGTGGCGCTCCGAGGGTGCGGACCACGCCGCGGCCTGGCAGGGCGGGCGATTCGCACACGGGCCGCTGCCGATGCGCCACCGGTTCGAACTGGTGCGTGGCGACGGCGTGGTGTGGCGCTTCGAGCGTATCCGTGCGGCGGCCAAGTCGGAGAAGCAGCGGCGCTAGCCAACCTCGCGCGCGTTCCGGCACGTCACTCCACCGGTTTCAGCAGGCTGGGCTGGCGGCGGATCTTGCCGGTGGTCGTCTTAACGAACTCGAACTTGCGCACGATGACGCGCCTTACGCGTTTGTAGGGGGCGAGCACCTCGCCGCGGATCTCCACCTCGTGCTTGAGCACCTTCTCCACGAACGCGTCGTCGAAAGCGACACCCTTCTCCTTGGCGAGTGCTTCGATCGCGGGCAGGTTCGGGTAGATGTGCGCGTGCACCTCCTCGCGTTCGCCGCGCGCGTCGGTGCCGCCGGCCACCACCACTTCGAGCACGTAGGGCGAGTTCGCCAGGTGCACCTCGAC
>CAZADU010000462.1:0-3563 GCA_964483945.1 uncultured bacterium | reverse complement strand
CCGTGGACTCGCTCCCACCGTTCCTGATGAACATCCCCACGGACACGGACCTGTGGATGTTCATCTCCTCAAGCGGAGGACTCACCGCTGGCCGGCGCGATCCCGACGGGGCGATGTTCCCGTACGAGACCGTGGACCGTCTGCATGACGGCCCGCACCACACCGGGCCGATCACGCTGCTTCGCCTGCAGCGCGAAGGCGGGCCCGTGCTGCATTGGGAGCCGCTCGCCCATGCAGACCCGCTCCCGCGCGGCCTGGACCGATCGCTCTCGAAGAGCGTGCTCGGCGACCGCCTCTTGTTCGAGGAGGTGCACGCCGCCGCGGGGCTGTCGTTCCGCTACCGCTGGGCCGGCAGCGACGAGACGGGCTGGGTGCGGACGGCCACACTCCGCAACCTCGGCCGGACCCCCGCAAGCGTGAGTGTGCTGGACGGGTTGCGCGACCTCCTGCCGAGTGACGTCCCGCTACGACTGCAGCAGACGTCGAGCTGCCTGGTGGATGCCTACAAGCGGGCGGACGTGGACCAAGCCACGGGCCTCGGCATCTTTTCGCTCACCTCGCGCATCAGCGACCGTCCGGAACCGGGCGAGACACTGCGCGCGACCACCGTGTGGTGCCACGGGCTTGCCGGCGCTCGGGTGTCCCTGTCGCTGGACGCCGTCCGTTCGTTCCGCCTCGGAGAGCCCGTGTCGGCGCAGACCTTGGTCACCGGTGGCCGGGGCCACTACCTCGTGAGCGCAGCGCTCACGCTGGCGCCCGGCGCGAGCGCCGTGTGGCATCTGGCCGCCGACACACGCCGGAGCCACGCGGACATCGCGCGCCTGCGTGCGCGACTGCTGGAACCAGCCGCGCTGCCGGTGTGGATCGAAGGCTCGCTGCGGCGCTCGAGCGAGGGGTTGCGGCGAATCGTCGCCAGCGCGGATGCATGCCAGCTCACGGGCCGCGCACCGGCCACGGCACACCATCTCGCGAACGTACTCTACAACTGCCTCCGGGGCGGTGTGTTCGTGGACCAGCACTGCATCGTGTCGCGACGATTCGAGGCGTTCGTGGGCACGCGCAGCCGGGCGGTTTTCGCTAGGAATGTGGACTGGCTCCAGCGGCTGCCGGATCGCATCGAAGCGAGTGAACTGCTCGACACCGCCGCTACCACGGGTGATTCGGACCTCCGCCGACTCGTACTCGAGTACCTGCCGCTCTACTTCGGGCGCCGACACGGTGACCCGAGCCGGCCGTGGAACCGGTTCTCGATCGTGGTGCGTGACGCCGCGGGTGCACAGGCGCTTGGGTACGAGGGGAACTGGCGTGACGTGTTTCAGAACTGGGAGGCTCTCACCTGCAGCTTCCCCGCGTTCCTTCCCCACGTGGTGGCGAGATTCCTAAACGCCTCGACCATGGACGGGTTCAACCCCTATCGCATCACGCACGAGGGCGTGGACTGGGAGGTTCTCGACCCGCAAGACCCCTGGAGCGGAATCGGTTACTGGGGCGACCACCAGGTGATCTACCTGCTGCGCCTGCTCGAATCGCTGAAACATCACCAGCCGGGGTTGCTCGAGGAGTGGCTGGCTGAGGAGATCTTCAGCTACGCCGACGTGCCCTATCGGCTCATGCCCTACGCCCAGATCGTGGCGCACCCGCGCCAGACCATCCGCTTCGACGACGAGCGCGCGGCGGTCGTGGCGGCGCGCGTGGCCGCAGACGGTGCGGACGGCCGGCTCGTGCATGAAGCCGGCGGCACGGTGCGTCACGCCAACCTGCTCGAGAAGCTGTTGGTGCCCGCGCTCTCGAAACTGTCGAACCTCGTGCCGGACGGCGGCATCTGGATGAACACGGAGCGGCCTGAGTGGAACGACGCCAACAACGCGCTCGCCGGAAGCGGGCTTTCAGTGGTGACGCTCGGCCACCTGCGCCGCTATCTGGGCTTCGTCGAGGAGTTGATGCGGAGCGCACCATCCACCCGTTCAGCGGTCTCGACCGAGGTGGTGGCATGGCTTCGTCAAGTGAGCGGCATTCTCGCCAGCCACCGCGACGCCCTGACGGCGGAGCGTTGCGACGACGCGACGCGCCGTCGCGTGATGGACGAGCTGGGAGTCGCCTTCGAGTCCTACCGCACTCGCGCGTACGCGACTGGCCTGACCACCAAGGAGCCGCTGGGTTCGCGCGAGGTGCTCGACTGGTGCCGCATCTCCCTCGAGCACGTGGACCATGCCATCCGAGCCAACCAGCGAGACGACGGACTCTACCACTCCTACAACATACTCGAGTTGGATACGGCGGGCCTAGGAGCCGGCGTGCACGCGCTGGACCTCATGCTCGAGGGACAGGTGGCGGTGCTGGACTCGGGCGTCGTCGAGGCAAGAGAGGCTGTCGAGATGCTGGATGCACTGTTTGCCAGCGATCTCTATAGGAAGGACCGTGACGCGTTCCTGCTCTACCCGGAGCAGGAACTTCCCCCGTTCCTCGGACGCAACGTCATCCCGGAGCAGGCCGCGGCGGCCGTCCAACTGGTCGCCCTGCTGCTGGCGGCGGGTGACACCACGGTCCTCGAGCGGGATGCCGCGGGCGTGCTGCGGTTCAACGGCGACTTCGCGCATGCCCGGGACGTGCGCGGAGCGTTGGACCGGCTGGCCGCCGGCGAGGCGTGGGCCGGCGCTGTGGCGCGCGACCGAGAGGCCCTCGTCGAGTTGTTCGAACAGGTGTTCGGGCATCGCACGTTCACGGGGCGCTCCTCGCGCATGTACGCCTACGAGGGGCTCGGCTGCGTCTACTGGCATATGGTGGCGAAGCTCCTGCTTGCCGTTCAGAACCTGGCGCTCCGCGCTCACGAGGCGGGCGATCCCGCGAGTGTGCAGGACGCGCTCGCGCGCGCCTATCACCGCATCCGTCGGGGACTCGGATACGAGAGGAGCGTGCGTGACTTCGCGGCGTTCCCCACCGATCCCTACTCGCACACGCCCGCGAAGGGTGGCGCGCAGCAGCCGGGCATGACCGGGCAGGTGAAAGAGGTGATCCTCACGCGGTTCGGCGAGTTGGGCGTGCGAGTCCGACAGGGCATTGTGGAGTTCGCGCCGTTCCTGCTGGACCCCGATGAGTTCCTCACCGCACGATCGGCGTTCCGTCACGTGGACGCGAGCGGCGAGGCTTGCACGCTCGACCTCGAACCGGGCACGCTGGCCTTCACGTATGCGCAGGTTCCAGTCGTCTACGTGCTCACACGCAGCGAGGGCTGGATCCGGGTCAGCCGCGGGGACGGCGCGGTCTCAGAGCGCGCCGGTCACCGGCTCGACCCGAGCGAGAGCCAATCGCTGCTGCTGCGGGACGGTCGGGTGGCGCGCATCGAGGTGGGCGTGCCGGCGCGGCGGCTCTGGACTGCGACCAAGCGCCTGGGCTGAGCCAGCGTCGGTGGTGTATCGAAGCGAGGGGCGGCCCACCAGCCCGTGACGAGCCTCAGGGTGAATACCTCAATCGAGCGGGATGGGGCTGGAGGCTGCTCGGTCCAAAGTTCGCCGACATCCGGTTCCTGACACGGGCGACACCACCGAGCTCAGGGCCGACGGCTA
>CAZADU010000461.1:0-5516 GCA_964483945.1 uncultured bacterium | reverse complement strand
CTTCTCCTTGGCGAGTGCTTCGATCGCGGGCAGGTTCGGGTAGATGTGCGCGTGCACCTCCTCGCGTTCGCCGCGCGCGTCGGTGCCGCCGGCCACCACCACTTCGAGCACGTAGGGCGAGTTCGCCAGGTGCACCTCGACCTCCTCCGGGTAGATCTTCTTCCCCGCGGCGGTGGCAATCATGTTCTTGAGCCGGCCGGTGATCTTCACCCGGCCGTCGCTCAGCACGCGCCCCAAGTCGCCGGTGTGGAACCAGCCATCTTGCAGCACCCCGGCGGTCATCTCGGGCTGGCGCCAATAGCCGAGCATGATGTTGGGCCCACGCACCACGATCTCACCGTCGCCTTCCGAGTCGGGCTCGTGGATGCGCACCTCGATGCCCGCGAGCGGCCAGCCGACGGCCCCCGGTGAGGGGTGGGGCGGGCGGTTGGCGCACACCACGGGCGAGGTCTCGGTGAGACCGTAGCCCTCGAGCATGGGCCAGCCGAGGTCGATGTACTGCCAGAACACATCACTCGGGAACGGTGCCGCACCGGTGACGAACATGCGCAGCCGGTCCATCCCGGCCTTGCGGCGCAGCGGCCGCGCCAGAGTGTGGCCCAGCCGCAGGCCGGTGAGCTGACGAATCGAGCGCGTCAGCCCCCACAGCGCGCGAGCCATGAGCCGCGCGGGCAGCGGCGCGTCGGCCACGCCCTTCTCGATCGCGGTCATGAGCTTCTCGTACAGGAGCGGCACGCCGATGAACAGTGTCGCCCCGCTCGACGCCATGTCCTCGCGCAGTTCGCGCGAGGCGAGGCCGCGCGCATAGCACACGCTCGCGCCCACGCGCAGCGGGCACAACAGGCCGCCGGTGGACTCGAACGTGTGGTGCAGCGGCAGGATGCTCAGGAATCGGTCCGCGGGGCCGAATTCGAACGTGCGCGCCACGGCCTCGACGTTATGCAACAGATTCGAGTGCGACAGCATCACGCCCTTGGCCTGGCCGGTGGTGCCCGACGTGAACAGCAGCACGGCCAGGTCGCTGGGCTGCAGCGGGGTCACGCGAGGCGGCGCGGCGGAGTACTCACGCTGTGCCTGGTCCCAATGTGAGCTGCCGCGCTCGGAGTCGAGCGACAAGATCTTCAGCATCGAGCGGCGAGCCGTGCGAGCCGCGGTCAGCACCCCCAAGTGGCGATTGTCACCCACCGCGTGCGTGGCCTCGGACGCGGCGAGGATCTCGCCCACCTCGTGTTCCTTGAGCTGCGCATCGAGCGGTACGACCACCGCACCGGTGGCGAGGATGGCGAGATAGGCCAGCCCCCACTCGGGCCGGTTGTCGGCCTGCAGCGCGACGCGCGCACCCCGACGCACGCCTTCTCGCTCGAGCAGTGCCACGAACGCACGCACCGCGCGCGCTGCGGCCATGAATGAATAGCCCGTCCACGCGCCCGAGACATGGCGAAGCAGGAACGGCCGCTCGCCGAATCGCTCCGAGGCGTACTCGACCAGATCGGGCACCAGCCGCACGACCGGGGCCGGGGCTGGCAGGGGCTTCGACATGCGGCAAGGCTAGGTTCGGGGTGCGGACCGGTCAACCCCCGGGTCAGTTCCTACGTCGTGCCACCACGACGTGTGCCAACACCTCGCGCGGGTCGAAGAACAGCCGGTCGAGCACCTCGAACACGGCTTGCAGGATCACATACAACGCTCGCACCGGCAGTTCGGTGAGGATGCGCGTGGGCCCGCGGTTCAGGCGGTTCAACCCCGCGATCATGCTGAGCCCGACGCGCGCCCACAGCCCACCGACCGGCACCGCCTCGACCATGTCGAAGCCGGCCTCGCGCAGCAGATACTCCGCACCAAATCGCGTGAATCGGAAGTAGTCGTGCGGCTCGTCGTGCAACGGCACCATCTGCGTGAACTCCATGATCAGCACGCCCCCCGGCTGGAGCACCCGGTGGGCCTCGGCCAGCATGCGGCCGGGTTCGGGCAGGTAGGTGAGCATCGAGAGTCCCAGCACGGTGTCGAACGAGCCGGCGCGGAACGGCTGCGCCTCGGCAGTGGCGAATGCGTCGGGCCGCTCGCCAGCCAGGTAGCGCGACGCTCGCAGGTCGCTGCCCCAGTAGCGGCTCACACGCCCCGCGAACAACGGCTCAAATGGCTTAGAGCCGCAGCCCACGTCGAGCAGCGCACCACGCGCGTGGTGCCGTACGTGCTCGAGCGCGGCGATGATCTTGTGGTTCGCGAGCCAGTTGAACTTCCACGGCGTGAACCGGCCCGTGGGTGCCGACGTGATGCGGCGCCAGGCTCCGGGCGTGCCGTCGGCAGGGGTCACGCGTGAGTCCACTCGATCACGTACTCGCCCATCGGTACGCGCACCTCCATCTGGCCATCGGCCAGCAGGAACTCCGCGGTCGCGCTGCCCTGTGGCCCGCGCAGGAGCGCGCCGGTGGCGTTGTCCGGGGCGGCGAAGCGCAGTGGATCGCCGGGCGTGCCGTAGTGCCGCACCAGCACACCGCGGCCGCCCAGTTCGCGTACCGACCACGCGCGTTCGGTGAGTTGGCGCACCTCGTGGTCGGTGACGAACACCGCGCCGTCGGCGCACAACCGCTGCAGCAGCACGGTGAGCGCGGCGCGACCAGCGGCCGACCACTTGGCATCCAGATGCGCATAGTTCATGCGATGCGTGCTCACCACGGCCGGTTGCGCGCGCCCCCACGCCACGCGCGCGGCCTGGTGCGCGGCCTCGAGCCCGCGCTTGCCGGGCGCGGCAGCATCCCCCGAGGGTTCGAACGCGATACGCGGTGGCATCAGGAAACGCCCGCCCTCCCGCCGCGGGAACGTCGCGCCGAACCAGCGGCGGCGCAGCCATGGCAGCACACCACCTGCCTGCTCGGCCTTGCCCTGCCACGTGGTGAGACCCAGCGACGCCGCTTCCTGCTCGAACCATTCATCGGCGTGGTAGTCGGGCGGGCAGAACGACGCGGGGGAACGGCCGAACAGCCTGCGGAATGCCTCGATGGCGCGACGGATGTCGCGCGCGCGCAGCTCGCGCGGCTCGGCCTCGCCGTATTCGCCGCCGGCCTGCACGGCCTCGCCGATCGGGCTCTGCTGCTCGAACGCGCGGCGCGCATCGTCCCGCCCGCGGCGCAGCGCCGTGAGCCACGCGGTGACCGGCAAGTGGTGCAATCCGTGCAGCTCGGCCCACCACAGGCCCGCGGCTTCGGCGTCGCGCACGGCGTCCCACAACCCGGGGCGCTGCCAGCGCGACGGCGCGTCCGGCAGTTCGCGCAAGGGCGGCTCGTCACCTTCGAACAGCGGCGGCGCCATGGCCTCGTAGTCGGGATTGGCGACGATGGTGTTCGCCTGCAGCACCGGTGGGAACCCGTCTCCGCCGCGCCACTCGGCCAGCGTGCCGGCGAGTGCGCTCACCTCCGCAGCGCTCTCGAGCGTGGAGCGGCCGTAGCGCAATCCCGCCGGTGAGCGGAATGCGGGCAGCACGGCGAGCGCGCGGTGCGCCTGGTCGTCCGGCACCCAGGCACACAGCCCCCAGTCATCGCTTTCGAGCACGACCGCCCTGAGGCGGCGCCAATCCATTGCCAAGCGCGGCTCCCTGTGTTCGAACGAGTGACACTATAGAGCATCGCGGCCCTCTCGCGCTGTCGGTTCGTGCTGGAGCCGGCCCGAGCGGCCCGGCTAGACTTAAGCCCCGTGCCCCGCCTCCCGGCCCCGCACTCCCGCCGCGCGCCACGCGCTCACGTGGTACTCGCCGTGCCGCTCCTCCTGGCGGCGGTGGCCGGCAGCGGCGTGGCCGCGCCCCTGCTCGCGACGCGCCCGGAGCATTCACCGCTCGCGCCGCTCGCCCCGGCCGTGTCCGCACCCGCGATCGAGCACGCGTGCGGCACATCGCTCGACGCGATGGCCGCGTGGCTTGCGGAAGCCGCCGAGCGGCATGCCACCGCGGGCACCAGCGTGCTGCCCACTCCGCACTCCACCGACCTCGATGGCATCGCCATACTCGAGGACGACGGCACGTTCTTCTTCGTGGACAAGGGCGGCAATCCCAACCTGGACATCGCCGCAGCCGGGCGCGCGTTCTATCGCACGCACGGCGACGACTACGACCAGGTGATCTTCTGGCTCGCGAGCGGGCTCACGAACTGGCTGGGCTCACCCAGCGCGCTGGCCGCGGCGTGGCCGCTGCGGAACTTCGCCAGCGGCATCGGGCTCTCGCTCTACGACTACAACACGGCGCTGGGCTTGCCGCCACGGCTGCAGACCGTGCTCACGATGAACGGGTTGCAGAAGTACCCGAACGATCCCGCGGCCGAGGTATCGGGCCTGCCCAACTACGACACACAGGACGTGCTCGCGCACGAGTTCGGGCATCAGTGGCTGGCCTATCCCTACGTGCAGCCGGCGCCGCCCTACTCCAACGTCGCCCTGCTCGGGCGGGGGTTCCAGCACTGGAGCTTCTTCTTCGACGCCGATGGCTCGGTCATGGAGGGGCCCGACTGGGTGCCGGCGGGGCCGGACACGTTCTGGTCGCTCCCGCCCATTACTCGCTTCGGCCCGCTCGATCAATACCTGATGGGCGTGCGCTCGGCCGCAGACGTGGACTCATTCTTCGTCATCGACGAGTCGGCCACGTTCACTCCACCCGGCCCGTACCTGCCGTTCAGCGATCCCAACGCCACGCTCACCGCGCGCGGTCCCTCGCGCCACTACGGCATCGAGGACGTGATCGCAGTGAATGGTCCGCGGCTGCCGAGCGCGGGCGTGAATCCGGACACGATGCGACTGGCGTTCGTGCTGGTCACCCCGCACGGCCAGGCCGCCACGCCCGCCGACCTCGCAAAGCTCGCGGTCATCCGCGAGGCGTTCCCCGCTACGGTGTGGTCGTACACCGGCGGCCGCATGGCCGCGGACGTCACGCTCGATTCCCACGCGGGCCGCGTGCGCATCGAACACCAGCGGCTGGGCGACACCGAGCTGCCGTTCGTCCCGCGCACGGTCCGCGCTCGCGTCACCGTGGACCCGGCCGGGATCCCGATCGCCGTGGATCCCGCTGGCGTCTCGGTGATGTGGCGCACCGCTCCGGGTGCGGCGTGGTCGCCGCTGGCCATGGCACCTGCCGCACCCGACTCGTTCGCCGCCGTGTTCCCCGGCCAGCCGCTCGGCACCACGCTCGAGTACTGGTTCCGCGCCGAGAGCGACTCGGTCGGGCTCCACACCGACTGTCCCGACCTCGCGAGCAGCCTGCCGTTCTTCTACCGCACGGGGCCCGACACCGAACCGCCGGTGGTGACGCACTGGGCGCAGTACTCGCAGTCGAACGAGCGGCTGCCCCAAGTGCTGTTGGCACGCGCGACCGACAGGCTGGGACTGGAATCAGTGTGGTGTGAGGTGTCCGTGAACGGCGCGCCCGTCACCGTGCTGCCCGCGACTGCCGCGGGGCAGGGCTCGTTCACCGTCTCATTGGGTGCCGGACTGCCGCGCGGCGCGTGGGTGGCGTATCGGTTCGTGGCGCGCGACGC
>CAZADU010000460.1:0-1664 GCA_964483945.1 uncultured bacterium | reverse complement strand
CTGACCGAGGCCATCGACACCACGACCTCGGGCGGGCGGCTGGTGTTCCACATTTTCGCGGCGCTGGCCGAGTTCGAGCGCGGCATCATCCGCGAGCGCACGGTGGCCGGTTTGAAGGCGGCACGGGATCGCGGCGCCAGGCCGGGGCGCAAGCCGGCGATGACGGCCAAGGATATCGCGGCGGCCAAGGCGCTGCTGCGGGACGCCTCGATCAGCGTCACCGATGTCGCCCGGCGCCTCGGCGTCGCGCCGAGCACGCTCTACCGGCACATTCCAGCGGCGCGATCGGTGATCACGCGCGGCGAACCCGCCGAATAAGGGCCCCGCGCGCAGCCTCGCCCATCGGATCGCAGGCGGCGGCGCCCTCCAGACACCTCTCGACAGCAGCACGAGGCCTCGCGGACGAGGCGGCAACGACAAACTCGGTCCGTTGCATCGTGTGCGCCCCATCAGCGCGCGAGCTGTCGCCCTGAGGTTCCCACGATCAAGCAAGGAGACTTGACCATGGCTGACAATCGACTGTTGCGGGGACTGTCCCTGTTGATGGGACTCTGCCTCGTCGCGGTCGTCGCCGGGCTGAACATGCAGCACGTCCTCGATGGCCGCCTGCCGGCCGGGGCCACCCTGGCGACGATCACCCAATTCGTGCTGACCGCGCCGGAGTGCGTCGCGGTCCTGATCCTGGCGCTCGGCTCGGCGCTGGCCGTGCCGGTGATGCAGGGCGCGTGGCGCTCGAGACGGACCGGTCTCGCCATTCTGACGCTGGTCGGCATGGTCGCCGGCGAGAGCTATGGCTTCGTGCTGTCGGCCGAGCGTCAGCTGGCCCACCGAGCGGACAGGACTCGCGTTGCCCGGACCGAGAACGAGCACCGCGCCACGGCCGTGACCGCCGTCGAGCGCGAGCAGCGCGCGCTCACCCAGATTGAGACGGCGGTGCGCGAGGAGACCCGGGCCGGCGGCTGCGGTAAGGTGTGCCGTGCCTTGAAGGCCGACGAGGCGGCGGCGCGGCAGCGCCTTGCGGACGCGGAAGCGGTCCTCGGCCGGCTGAACGCCCCGAAGGTGGAGAACCACATCGCGGCGCTGACCGGTCTGTCCAGCGCGGCCGTCGATCTGCTCCCGTCACTGGCCTTCTCCACGGCCCTGCTGCTGCTCGGCTTCGCCTTCATCGGCTACGCGTCCGGACCCGCCACGTGGTCAAGGCCAGTGGCCGACAATGCCGGGACGCGACCGGGATCGGGCCGGCCGACGCGGGCCGAGCAGGTCCGGGTGTTTGTCGAGGCGTTCCGCAAGACGCACGGCCGTGAACCAACGTTCTCTGACGTTCGCGACGGGCTGAAGCTGCCCCGCTCCACCGCGTCGAAATATCGGACGCGGGCGCTGGGCTGACGGTTAGGTTACGGTAAGCCTCTCCCGGCCCGAACCAGTTCACCCCTCCAGGGGGCGAGTTCACTCGTGAACTTGCGGCCCGGACGTGCACTCCAGGGGGCCGCGCTTCTCGGCTTCGAAGTCATTTGGCATTGTGCGCGTGACAAGTCGGCAGGTCACTGGGGTTGAGCGGAAGAATTGTGCTCGATGTGAGTGTTTCTCTTCGTGTGACGGGTTTCGGATGCCGGCCACACGGACGTCTCCACGCGCACCGAGGCCGGCGTTCAATGTGACGGGTT
>CAZADU010000459.1:0-24328 GCA_964483945.1 uncultured bacterium | reverse complement strand
CCCGCTCGGCCGAGATGGACAAGCTGCTCGGATTCGAGCAGGGCGCCGACGACTACCTCACCAAGCCGTTCAGCCCGCGCGAGCTGGTGGCGAGAGTGAAGGCGTTGCTGCGCCGCACCAAGCCTTCGGGTCCGGGGGGGGCACTTGAGGCGGGCCCGCTGCGCGTGGACCTCGAAGCGCACGAGGCGCATTGCGCCGGGGCGCGCCTGGACTTGACGCCACGCGAGTTCGACCTGCTCGCGTTCATGGCCCGCAACCCGGGCCGGGCGCTGTCGCGAGACGAGCTGCTGCGCAAGGTGTGGGGCTACGACTACGTCGGTGAGACGCGCACGGTGGACGTCCACGTGCGGCGGTTACGGGCCAAGCTGGGCGAGCACCACGGGCTCATCTCGACGGTGTTGGGGGCTGGCTACAAGCTGACCACGGCCACGGACGCCGAGGGCACGTGAGACTTTCGCTCCGCGCGCGACTGCTGGTCATCCCGGTGGTCGTGGTCATCTTCGCCGTCTCGCTGCTCACGCTGATCGAAACCCGATCGCAGCGCTCGTGGATCATCCAGCGCGAGTCCGCGGGGCTGCTGCGCCTCGCTCGCGAAGCGGCCCGCACCGCTGCCGCGGCGGACGGGGACTGGCAGCCGGCGACCGACTCGCTGGACGCGCGTTACGGCGTGCGCGCCACGGTCATCGCCGCGGACGGTGCCGTGCTGGCGGACTCGCGCGCCGCCGCGGCCACCATGGAAAATCATGCGGGCCGCGACGAGGTCCGCGCCGCACTCGTGAACGCGCCTGGCGTGGCCGTACGTCGATCGCGCACGGTGGGCACGGAGTTCCTCTACGTGGCGGTGCCGATGCCGCGCGGCCGCGCGATGGTGCTGCGGCTGGCGGAGCCGCTCGAGGTGGTGCGGCGAGCGGGCGACTCGCTCACGCGGCTGTCGGCCGCGGCCGCGGCTGTGGCCGTGCTGGCGAGCGTGCTGGTGCTGTCGTACGTGAGCGGGCGCTTCGCGCGACGGCTGAGGCGGCTGCAGGTGGTGGCGCGCCGGATCGGCGAAGGCGAGCCGGGCGTGCGCGCACCGGAGGACCCGGGCGACGACCGCGGCCAACTCGGCCGCGCGCTCAACGACATGCGCTCCGAGCTCGACGCGCGGCTCGAGGCGCTGCGACGCGAGCGCGACGACCGCGAACGGATCCTCGCGCACATGAGCGACGGCGTCGCTCTGCTGGATGGGGCCGACCGCGTCGTGCACGTGAACTTCCGCTTCACGGAGCTGCTCGACACGCCTCGCCGCCCGGAGCCGGGCACGCCGTTCACGGCGTTCGCACGCGTGCCCGAGCTGGCCGAGATGACGGCCGAGGCGAGGCGGCAGGGGCGCACCATGGAGCGCGAGCTGAAGCCATGGACGACCCGGGCGGGCTCGGCGCGCGCCACGGTCACCCCCCTGGGCGGTACCGCGCCGGAGCCGGTGCTGATCGTGCTGCACGATCTGTCGCAGAATGAGGCGCTGCAGCGCATGCGACAGGATTTCGTGGCCAACGTCTCACACGAGCTGCGCACACCGCTCACGTCGCTGCGCGGGTACGCCGAAACGCTGCTCGAGGGTGGACTCGACGACACCGAGAATCGCGAGCAGTTCGTGCGTGTCATCCGCGACGGCGCGATGCGGTTGCAGGCCCTGGTCGAGGACCTGCTGACCCTGGCCGAGCTGGAGCGCCCCGATGTGGCGCTGCGGCGCGAGCGGTTCGACCTGCGCGCGCTGGCCGAGGCACAGGTGTCGGCGTCGAACGATGCCGCGCAGCGGGCCGGGCTTTCACTCCATCTGCAGCCGGGCGAGTCCGTGTGGCTGGACGGGGACCGGGTGCAGATCGAACAGGCGATTGCCAACCTGCTCGACAACGCGCTCAAGTACACCGAGCGTGGTGGCGTGACCGTGGCGACGGGCACGGCGGCGGGTGAGGCGTGGTTCGAAGTGCGCGACACAGGGCCAGGCATCCCCCCCGAGGATCAGCCGCGGATCTTCGAGCGCTTCTACCGCGTGGACAAGGCTCGTTCTCGCGGGAAGGGCGGCACCGGCCTCGGGCTGAGCATCGTGAAGCACGCGATCCAGCTGCACGGAGGAGACGTGTCGGTGAAGAGCCGCGTGGGTGAGGGGGCCGTGTTCCGGTTCCGGATCCCGGCGAAGGTGGAAGCCGCAACGAGCTGAGCGCCGCGAGATTCCGGCGACGCAATTCTCGCCCGTGTGGCGCTAACACGTCGACTGGACCGTGCACATCGCACGACGTTTCACCCTCGCGACGACCTGCATGTGAGTGCTTCGGTGTTGCCGATTTCATTTCACGGCGCCGAAACACGCGCGACACCGAACGAGGTGCCGCAAGGACCGAGGATGTTCGCCGTGAGACGGGGGCGGCGGAGACCGGTCGCTCCACACCTCGGGAAGGTGCATCGCGGCTGGTCGAAGGACCTGACGACTTGCCCCCCGGCACCCCGCCGCTCCCCCGCTCTCACGATTCGGGTTCACGGGGATTCCCCGCTCCGGATTCCTTGCGGGATCCAGGCGCCCGCAGGCCCACCGACCCAGCCACTTCAGTGCCCACCATCCCCGCCTTGACGGCCTGGCTCGCCCGAACGGCGGCGGGTGGGGGCGCTTCACTTCACGCAGAGAACCCCAACTTCCCCCCAGGGAGGCAACATGCGATCGGTCGCACACGCGGGACGTTTCGTGGTCCATCGAGTCCTTGCCGCGTTCGCGCTGGCCATGCTGGTGGCGCCAGGCGCCTCCGCCCAGTTGGTCGTGGACGGCAATCTCCTGTTCAACAACGGCGCGTCCGGCACCCTCATCGGCCAGTTCGCTGGAGCGCCCACCGCCGCCTCGCTGACACTGTGCAATACGACCTACTCCTCGGCCGGCTACAACGCGGGAGAACTCGGCACCGTCACGTTCACGCGCAACCGGTACTCCGACCCGTTGCTGCCGAACGCCGCGTACCCGACCACGAACCCGGTGTTCCGGCCGCTGCTCGGCAGTCCCGCGTTCACGCAGGCGCTCGCGGTTCCCGGCGACGGCTTCTTCGAACAGGTGTGCTTCGTCGGTGCCATCGGCCCCGACGTCAACGACGACTGGACTCAGGGCTGGACCTACTACGACTCGACCGGAGCCGGCCGTCAGGACCTGCACCTGGGCGGCATGCCCGACCCTCGTCCGCTCGCGATCCACCCGAACATCGTCGCGAACACCGACCAGTTCTGGGGCGCGGACAGCAACCACTTGGTCCGCGGCCAGTTCCGCGTCGTCGGCGGCGCCAGCCTCACAATCGCGGCCGGCACGGTCATCTTCGAGGAACGCGCCACGCTCGGCACCATCCGCATCGACCGCGGCTCGAAGATCTTCGCGGTCGGCAAGCCGGACTCGGTGATCATCATCACGTCGGATGACGCGCCAGGTGCGCAGGCGGTGGGCGCCGGCGGCGGTCTCGTGATCCACGGCCGCGCACGCATCAACAACGCGAACTCGTGCGCGGGCGACTCGGCCGCGTCAGAGGGCGGTGCGGTGGGCTTCTACGGCGGAAACGACGACGCCGACAACTCGGGCGCCCTGAAGTACGTGCGCGTCGAGTACGCCGGCAAGGAGATCACGCCGAACAATGAACTCAACGCGTTCACGATCAACGCGGTTGGCACCGGCACGACGTTCGAGTACCTCCAGGCCCACCGTTGCGCAGACGACGGTTTCGAGGCGTTCGGCGGCACGGTGCAGGTGAAGCGCCTGGTCTGCTCGGACGGCCGTGACGATGGGTTCGATTGGCAACAGGGCTACCGCGGCAAGGCGCAGTTCGTGGTCCTGCGTGTGGTCGCGGATCTTGCACCGTCGGGCACGCAGTTCGGTGAACGCGGCCTCGAGGGCGACAACAACGACGTCTCGCCCTTTTCGTCGCTCCTGTGCGCCGGGCGTTCGAACCCGACGCTGTCGAACTTCACGGTGGTGGGCGACCGCACTCGCGCGGGCGCGGCATTCCCCGGTTCGACGTACGGCACGAACTTCCGTCGCGGCACCGGCACGACCTTCATCAACTCGATCGTGACGAACTTCAAGACCGGCGGCATCCAGATCAACGACAACGCCACGTGGGACGCCCACTGCGCGGTGGGCGTTGTCGGCCCCGCGGTGTTCTGCAGCCAGGCCACGACGGATGTCCCGGTCGGCCACGGCACGGTGCTGGTCTCCAACAGCTCGCCGAACCCGTACCGCAACCGCGTCACGTTCCAGTTCGGGCTGCCGCAGGCGGGCCGCGTCGTCGTGCAGGTGTTCTCGGCCGACGGCCGCTTGGTGGACACGGTGACGGACGGCGACATGGCCGCCGGTGCGCACGCGATCGAGTGGAAGGCGGCCACGTCGGTCCGCAGCGGCGTCTACTTCTACAAGGTGTTCGCGAATGGCCGCAAGGGCAGCGGCAAGTTCGTGCGCATCGACTGAAGCACGGTCCTCGATTCACCGCGGGAACGGGCCGGCGGCGGCGGTTGCGATCGCCGCCGCCGGCCGCCCTCCTGCGGAACCGCAGCCACCACCGGGGAACACTTCGCACCTTCCCGACTCCGGAGGTCGTGTCTGATGTCCCACCACAGGTTGCTCAGTCTGACTCGTATGCCGCACCGATGGGGCGCGCCTCCCGCGTTCCTGGCGCTGGTGGTTTTTGTCACGCTTGCGTGCACGCCGGTGTCCTCCGCCGCACTCGCGCGCCTGCAGGGGCGCATCCTCACCGCCGGCTCGAGCGAGCCGGTCGGATTCGCCGACGTTCTGCTGGTGCCTGACGACACGACGATGAAACGTGTGGGCGGCCTGACGAACGCCGACGGCACGTTCCTCCTGATGGCACCCGCGGGCCGTTACACACTTCAGGTCCGCGCGATGAGCTACGCACACCAGCGCCTCGAGGGGCTGGTGCTCGCAGACGGCGACCTGCCGCCGCTGCAGATCGCGCTTGAGCCCGAAGCCATCCCGCAGCAGGAGATCGTCGTCGAGGCGACGGCGAAACAGAACACCGAAGCCTCGATGCTCGCGGCCCGCCGCAAGTCCGAGACGGTGGGCGACGCCGTGAGTGCGGAGCAGATGAAGCGCGCGCCCGACAAGAACGCCAGCGACGTGCTCAAGCGCGTCACCGGTCTGTCGGTCGCCGACAACCGCTACGTCTATGTGCGCGGCATGGGCGAACGCTACAACTCCACCGAGGTGGACGGCGTGCGCGTGGTGAGCCCCGAGCAGAACAAACGTGTTGTGCCGATGGACCTTTTCCCGGCGGCACTGCTCGACAACATCGTGGTGCAGAAGGCCTGGTCGGCGGACCGCTCGGGCGAGTTCTCGGGCGGAGACGTGCAGGTGAGTTTGAAAGAGTTCCCCGGCAAGCGCGCGTGGAGCTTCAGCTTCTCCCAGGGCCTCACACAGGGCACCACGTTCAAGGACCGGCTCACCTATTCCTCGGGCCGCTCCGACTGGTTCGGCTTCGGCGCCGGGGATCGCGGGATCCCATCGGCCATCGATGAGATCTCGGGTGGTCGCCCTCTCGCGCAGGGCTCTCCGCCCAACGGTTTCCCGGTCTCCACGCTGCAACAGGCCGAGAAGGCGTTCGCCAATGTCTGGTCGCCGACGGCGTCCTTGGCGATCCCCAACGGCAGTTCCGCGCTCACCTACGGCGACGAGTTCCGGCTGTTCGGCCGCCCGGTCGGCTTCATCCAGTCGCTGACCATGTCGCGCTCCTACGAGCAGCGGGTCGAGGTGCAGCGGTTCACCGAGGACGGACTTGTTCCCGACGCGCAATACGACATACAGCGCTCGACGGAATCGGTGCAGTTGGGCGCGAACGCCTCGCTCAACTACCGCTTCACCCCCGCGAATCGCCTGAGCGTGCGCGGCCTGTACACGAACAAGTCCGACGACGAGGTGCTCACCTACACCGGGCTCGATCCGGACGCCGGTCAGTTCTACCGCCGGGCGACGAAGCTCATGTACATCCAGCGCGCGATCGCGTACGCGACGGTCGAGGGTCATCACGAGGTCGCGCCTCTGTTGAATTCCAAGCTGAGCTGGAAGTTCACGCGTTCGGGTGCGCGCCGCCAACAACCGGACAAGCGCGAGGCGATGTACCTGCGAGTGCCGATCGACGAGACGGACCCGGGCACCTGGGGTCTGGCCGTGGGCCGACGCGAGTACGGCGATCTCCAAGAGGACGGCTGGGGCACCACGCTCAAGGCGGAGGTGCCGTACCGGCTCGCGTCGCTCGGCAATGGCCGCGCGATCGCGGGCTTCGACCGGCAATCGCGCTCACGTGACAACGGCTACCGCCGGTTCGACTTCACCCCCAGCATGTTCGGTCAGGACGCGCCTCCCGAGTCCCTGTACAACATGGTCAGCGAAGTCACCTCGAGCCGCGACAATTACGATGCGGCGCAGCTGATCGAGGCCTACTTCCTGAGCGTGGACGTGCCGCTGGGCCGGCGCCTGCGCGGCAACGTCGGTATGCGCCGCGAGTACGGCAGCCAGAGCGTGCTGAGTGTGGACCTGTTCAATCCGAGCTTCGTGGTCGCCGAGGGCGGCCGGAGCGACGTGGACTGGCTCGCCGGCGCCAACCTCACCTGGGCGGTCACCGAGAAACTCAACGTGCGTGCCGCGGCGAGCCACACGCTCAACCGGCCCGACCTGGATGACCTGTCGCCGCTGCCAGCCCTGGACTTCGTGGGCGACAAGATCCGCATCGGCAATCCGCTGCTCGAGCGCGCGCAGATCACGAATTACGACTTGCGTGTCGAGGCGTTCCCCGGCCTGAACGAGGTGTTGGCCGTGGGAGGCTTCTACAAGCGGCTCGACCGCCCGATCGAACCGGCGCTGTTCGGGACGAACGGCCAGCTCGGCATCCGTCCCGAGAACTCAGACAGGGGCGCCAACATGGGTGTCGAGTTGGAGGCGCGAGCGGGGCTTTCCCGCCTGACGTCCCGGCTGCGCTCGCTGTCGGTGAACACGAACCTGTCGTTCATCTCGTCGAAGATCCGCTCGTCACAAACCACGAACCGTGGCAACACCGAGCACCCGCTCGTCGGCCAAGCCCCGGTGATCTTCAATTTCGGCCTCACCTGGATGTCCTCGGGTGGACGCAACGAAGTCTCGGTGCTGTCGACCACGGTCGGCGACCGACTCAAGGAGCTGAACCAGACCGATGTGAACGGAACGGGAGACGGCATCCCCAACCTGTACACGCGCGGGGTGACGACACTCGACATGACGGCGAGCGTCACGCCGTTTCGCAACACCCGACTGCGTTTCGCGGCCGGCAATCTGCTGGACCGGCCGATGCAAGAGTTCGTCGGGCCGATCGAGATGCGGCGCTGGACGAGCGGGCGCACGTACAGCCTGGCGTTCTCGCTGGGATCATGAGGCCCGTCCTGACGACGCCACGCGTGTTCTCGCGCGCCGGCCTTGCGCTGCTCGTGCTGGCGATGCTGGTGGCCGCCGAGGCGCACCACGCCATCGCGACCGCTGCGCCTGCCACTCCGGAGGCGTTTCCGCCGACTTCGGTGAAGGACTCGCCGGGCTACCGGCCGCCGAGCGACCCCGATTCCGCGGCCGAGCGGCTCGGCCGCCGCACGGACGCCCCTTACGTGCGCACGCCATTCACCGGCGGCGCTCGCAGCCTCAAGGCGCTTGGCGAGGCCGTGCTGGGCGCGTTCCACGCCGAGAGCGCGGACTCGATGCTGCGGCTGAGCGTCACGCCCGAGGAGTTCCGCGACATCCTGTGGCCGGAGTTCCCGCAGAGCCGTCCCGCGACGGGGCTGCGCTGGGACGACGCTTGGCCGGTGCTGTTCGGCCGCCTGAATGGCGGCAGCCTGGCCTCGATCCGGGAGTTCGGCGGGCACGTCTACACGCTGCTCCGCGTCGAGGCCGTCGAGGTCGTGCCGTACAAGAACTTCAAGCTGCACAACGGCGTCACGATCGTGGCGCGCGACGATGAGGGCCGCGAGGTGCGCTACACGACGGTGCGCTCCGTCGCCGAAAGGCGCGGCCGCTTCAAGATCTACAGCATGTTCGATTGAGCCCGCGGCCCGCGCCCGGCGGCAACCGTGGCGCGGGCCGCACTCGGATGGTTTCAAGCCGCGGACACGCCACGTTAACGCCGCGGTAACACGCGGCATGGTTCGCTGCCACGAGCCGTGCCGCTTTCCCTATTCACTCGCGGTCCGTCCCCCGGAGAGACGATCCCGTGACCCAAGAACTCCCGCCACCCACGCCCTCTGTCGCGAGTGAGTATGAACGTCCGCTTGCGCCTCCATCCCCTCGCCGCAAGCGCGGCCGGCCGCTTCAGATGCAACCACACGAAGTGCTCGGCCAGATTCGCGAGCTCGGCGTGCGAAACGCATTGTTCCGAGTGCACCTGGACGCGCCGGCGTTGTACGCCCGCGCCCGGCGGCTGTTCGGTACCTGGGAGCGCTCGCTCGCTGCCGCAGGCATGGATCACGGGGCCGCGGTGCAGGCGGCGCGAAGGCGCGCGGTGGAGAAGCGCCGCGGACGGCGCTTGACGCCCACTCGCTGAGTTTCACGTGCCCGGCTCGAGAGGTGCCGCCGGATTCCGGCAGCCTTTGTTACACGGCCGTAACAGCGGCGAAGAGTTGCCGAAACTCTACTGACCTCAGGATGACCTTGGTCGAAGCGGCTGTTCGCCCCTCTGGGCGGCGGCCACACCGAGGCCCGCCGCCGGAACGCCGGATCGGGCGGCCATCACGATCCACGAGGAGGCCGACTTGAAGCGCATCCTGTCCGTCGCTGCCGCGTCCCTGCTGACGTTCGCTGCCGGGACCGCGAGGGCCCAGGAAGCGGGTGTTCCGCCTGATAGTTCCGCGGTCACCCGAGCAGAGCTCCAGGGGCTGCTGGAGGGCATGAACGAGCAGATCCAGGTGCTCACCACCGATACCGACAAACTCAAGAAGTTCAAGTTCTCGGGCTACATCCAGGCGCGTGCAGAATTCAGCGAAGCGAGCACCGATTCCGTGCGGGTGACGGGTGCGAGCGGCACGCTCGCCTCGGCGAACGCCACGCGCTTCTACATCCGCCGCGCGCGGCTCAAGTTGACCTACGATTCCAGCCCGCTGTCGCAGGCGGTCGTCTATTTCGACGGCGGCACCGACCGCACCGTCCGGCTGCTCGAAGCGTACATCACGCTGCTCGACCCGTGGACGGCGCTGCACGACCACCAGCTCACCGCCGGCCAGTTCAACATCCCGTTCGGCTATGAGATCGAGCGCTCCTCGAGCGCTCGCGAGTTGCCGGAACGCTCCAGAGTCGAGAACGTACTGTTCTCGGGCGAACGCGACCGCGGTATCAAGCTCGAGAGCCAGTGGCGGAAGCAGCTCAAGACCTCGTTCTCGCTGTTGAACGGCGGCGGCGTGAACAGCGCCGACTTCCCGGCCACCGACCCGACGCGCGGCAAGGATTGGACCGCTCGTGCACGCTGGTCACAGGGCGTCTGGGACGCGGCCGCGTCGTACTACGACGGACAGAATGTCACGCCACTGACCGGCCCCGACGTGCTCACCGATAAGACGCGGCTCGGGTTCGACGCGCAGGGCTACTGGGGCCTGGCGAACATCGGCGGCGGCTCGTTGCGGGCGGAGTTTTACTCCGGACACGAAGTGAACCCCGACTCCGTCCGCACGCTGGTCGCTCCGCCTTCGGCCGCCAACCCGGTACGGCTGCTCCGGCCTGGCGCCGATGCAGCGCACCTCGCCACCGACTTCCTGGGTTGGTACGTGATGGCCGTGCAGAACTTCGGCGACCGCTTCCAGGCCGCCGTACGATTCGACACCTACGACCCGAACGTGGACAAGGCCAACGACCAGTACGAGCGCTGGAGTTTCGGCTTGAACGCATTCTATGACGGGTTCACGCGGCTGACGGTGTCGTATGACGCGATCAGCTCCTTCACCTCGGTGGGCGCCGGTAAGTACAACGACCCGCCCGACAACCTGTGGACCATCCAGCTCCAGCACAAGTTCTGACCCACCACGGAGGCACTGTGAATCGCAACACCCTCTGCTTGACGCTGATCGCCGCGGCCCTGGCCGCGGCCCCCGTCCTCGCGGGCAAGGCCATCACCGTGAAGGGCTCCGACACCATGGTCATCCTCGGCCAGCGCTGGGCCGAGAAGTACATGAACGCGAACGCCGGCCAGATCATCATGGTCACCGGCGGCGGATCGGGCACCGGCCTCGCCGCGCTCATCAATGGCACCACCGACATCTGCCAGTCGTCGCGCTCGATGAAGCAGGACGAGAAGCTCAAGCTGCGCGACCGCTACCAGACCATGGGCATCGAGATCCCGGTGGCCAAGGACGGGCTCGCCGTATACGTGCACACCAGCAACACGCTGCAGGAACTGAGCGTGGAGCAGTTGGGTGCGATCTACATGGGCACGATCACGAACTGGAAGCAGGTCGGCGGCAAGGACGCGACAATCATCCTGTACGGCCGTGAGAACAGCTCGGGCACGTATGGCTTCTTCAAGGAGAACGTGCTCAAGAACCGCGACTTCTCGGCTCGGGTGCAGACGCTACCCGGCACGGCCGCGGTCGTGAACGCGGTCTCCAAGGACCCGAACGGCATCGGCTACGGCGGCGCGGCGTACGCCAAGGGCGTGCGAGACGTGGCCATGAAGAAGGATGCGGCGGCGGCGGCGGTGATGCCGACGGCGGCCACGGTCAAGGACGGAACCTATCCGCTGTCGCGCCCGTTGTTCTTCTACCTGCGCAAGGCTCCAGCGGGCGACACCAAGAAGTTCGTGGACTGGATCCTGTCCCCGGACGGCCAGAAGCTCGCCTCTGAAGTCGGCTACTTCCCGCTGAACTGACCTGATCCTTCACGAGACCACGATGAGCCAGCCCGTCCCCGTCACGAGCAACGTCCCGAACAACCCCACCTCCATGCGCGCGCGCCAGCGCGTGCGGGAGACGTTCATCGAGTGGGCGCTGCGCGCCTGCGCGTTCTCGGCGGTGGCGGGGCTCGTGCTCATCGTGGTGTTCGTGTTCCGCGAGGCGTGGCCGATCCTCGCGGACCCCGAAATACAGAAGGAATCGAGCCTCGCTGGGTTCTTCGCCACCCCGCTCTGGCAGCCGGTGGGGGAGGTACCCAAGTACGGGCTCATGCCCCTGCTCACCGGCACGTTCAAGGTGGTGGTGATCGCCATGGTGTTCGCCGTGCCGCTGTCCGTGCTCGCCGCCATCTTCAGCGCGGAGTTCGCGCCACCTCGGGTGCGCGAGGTGCTCAAGCCCGCCATCGAGATGCTGGCGGGTATTCCGTCGGTGGTGATGGGTTTCTTCGCGCTCATGGTGCTGGCGTCGTGGTTGCAGTCGGTCACGCACTCGCCCATGCGGCTCAATGCGCTCACCGCCGGCATCGCGCTCGGCCTCGGCGTCATTCCCACCATCTTCACCGTCGCCGAGGACGCGCTGCGAGCCGTGCCGAAGTCGTTCCGCGAAGCCTCGCTGGGCCTCGGCGCAAGCCCGTGGCAGACGGCCTGGCACGTCTCCCTACCGGCGGCCTCGGCGGGCGTAGGGGCCGGCGTGCTGCTGGGCTTGGGCCGCGCGGTCGGCGAGACCATGATCGTGCTGATGGCCTCGGGTAACGCAGCCATCACGTCGGCGGATCCGTTCGACTCGGTGCGCACGCTCTCGGCCACCATCGCGGCGGAGCTGGCCGAGGTGGTGGTGGGTAGTGCGCACTACTCGACGCTGTTCTTCTTGGGCGCACTGCTGTTCACGGTGACGTTCCTCATCAATGTCGCGGCCGGCGCGTTCGTGGACCAGTTGCGCAAGCGGCTGGCGGGCGCGTGAGCGCAGTCGGCCTGCCCGCCGTCGCGGCGGAACCGCTGGTGCGCCCGCGCCGCGGCGACTGGACCGGCGCGGGCTTCACGCTGCTGTCCGGGCTGGCGGCACTGCTCATCATGCTCATGGTCGGGGTCATCCTGGGCGACGTCGTGCTGAACGGCTGGGCGACGGTGACGTGGGAGTTCATCGCCGGCATGCCGCGCGAGGGCATGACCAAGGGCGGCATCTTCCCGGCCATCTACGGCACGCTGCTGCTGGTGGTGCTCATGGTCGTGGCCCTGGTGCCGTTCGGTGTGGGTGCGGCGGTGTGGCTGCACCTCTACGCGCGCCAGGACTCGTGGTTCACGAAGGCCGTGCGCTTCGCGGTGCACAATCTGGCGGGCGTGCCGAGCATCGTGTTCGGTTTGTTCGGGCTTGGATTCTTCATCCAGTTCATCGGCCGAGAGATGGACCGCGCCATGGGACTGGACGTGGTGTGGGGCCAGCCAGCACTCATATGGGCGTCGCTGACGCTGGCACTGCTGAACCTGCCGGTGGTCATCGTCACCACCGAGGAGTCGCTGCGCACCGTGGCACGCGACCAGCGCGAAGCGTCGCTGGCGCTGGGTGCCACCCGCTGGCAGACGGTGCGTCACGTGCTGCTGCCACAAGCACTGCCGGGCATCCTCACCGGCGCGATCCTCGCCGTGGCGCGCGGCGCCGGCGAGGTGGCGCCGATCCTGTTCACGGGTGCGGCGTACTTCCTGCCGTTCCTCCCCAAGCTGCCCACCGACCAGTTCATGGAGTTGGGCTATCACGTGTTCGTGCTGGCAACGCAATCCCCTGACGTGGACGCGACGCGACCGCTGCTCTATGGCACCGTGCTGGTGCTGCTCGCGCTCACGCTCCTGCTCAACCTGACCGCGATCCTGCTGCGCTCCCGCCTGCGGGCGCGCCTGCTGGGGAGAGGCTGAAGCGACCGTGGACATCTCCGAGACGTCGTCCGTGCCAGTAAGCCGGCCGAAGCTGCCCGACCGGGAGCCGGCGGAGCCCGCCGGCACGCCGTTGCCGGTCCGACTCGCGGCGCGCGACTTCCACCTCTATTACGGCACACACCACGCGCTCAAGGGCGTCTCGCTCGAAATCCCCAGCAACGGCGTGACCGCGATCATCGGGCCCTCGGGCTGCGGGAAGAGCACGCTGCTGCGCTCGTTCAATCGCATGAACGACCTGATCCCTGGCGTGCGGCTGCTCGGGCATATGGCGGTCTCGGGCCAGGACGTCTACGCGCCCGGCACCGACGTGGTCGAGCTGCGCCGGCGGGTCGGCATGGTGTTCCAGCGGCCGAACCCGTTCCCCAAGTCCATCTTCGAGAACGTGGCGTTCGGACTGCGCATGCTGGGGGTGAACGACCGGGCCCAACTGGCCCCGCGCGTCGAGCAGAGCCTGCGCCGGGCTGCGCTGTGGGACGAGGTGCGCGACCGGCTCGACCGCTCGGCGTTGCAGCTGTCGGGCGGCCAGCAGCAGCGCCTGTGCATCGCGCGCTGCCTGGCGGTGGAACCCGAGGTCATCCTCATGGACGAGCCGGCCTCGGCGCTCGACCCCACCGCCACCGTGCGCATCGAGGAGCTGATCCTCGAGCTGAAGGCCCGCTACACGATTGTGGTGGTGACGCACAACATGCAGCAGGCCGCCCGCATCTCGGACCGCACCGCGTTCATGCTGCAGGGCGAGCTGGTGGAGTACGATGACACGCGCCGCGTGTTCACGAGCCCGCGCGAGAAACTCACCGAGGACTACATCACGGGCCGGTTCGGCTAGTTCGTTTTCGGCGATTCGGCAGCGGCCCGACGGCGAGGCGGTGTCTGGCCACCGGCAAGCCCGAACCCGCTGACACCGAATAGCTGAAGGCTTCTAGTCACCGCGCGCGGCACGCCGTCACGCCGGGCGCACACCACTCTGTGCCGGCACTGACCGGCCTTCCCGAGGGCAGGAGTCCCATGCAGAGGCGTTTCGACGAACAGATCGCACAACTCCAGCAGGAGTTGCTGCTCATGAGCGGCCGCACCGAGGCCATCGTGCGCAAGGCGGTGGAATCGCTCATGCGCCGCGACCCGGTGCTGGCCGACGAGGTCGTGGCGGACGACAAGGTGATCGACCGCATGGAGATCGACATCGAGGAGCGCTGTGTACAACTGCTCGCGCTGCAACAGCCACTGGCGCGCGGCCTGAGGCTCATCACGGCGGCGCTCAAGATCTCGAACGACCTGGAACGCGTCGGCGACCACGCCGTGAACATCGCCGAGTCCTCGAAGCATCTGGCGGGCAAGGCCCCCGTACGCCCGCTCGCGAATCTTCAGGAATTGGCCGACAAGGCGGTGAGCATGCTGCGCGACGCCATCGATACGTTCGTGCGCGAAGACCCCGAGGAGGCGCGCCGGCTGGTGCGGCGCGACGATGAGGTGGACGCGCTGCACCGGCAGCTGTTCGCCGAGTTGATGTCTCGCATGATCTCCGACCCGCAGCAGGTCGAGCGCTGCATGACCATGGTGCTCGTCGGCCGCAACCTCGAGCGCATCGGCGACCTGGCGACGAACGTCGCCGAGGAGGTCGTGTTCATCGCCGAGGCCCGCATCATCAAGCACCACGCAGACGAGTCACTGGGCGACTTCGACCGGGGGTGAGGGGGGGCGGCAACTCTGGCGTGCTGGTCCTCGAGCTGTCTTGAAAGCGTCCACGCCTCGCGACCCACGTCGCTCTGCGCGGGCGCAATCGTCGCGCTTGACGGAGAGTTCACTTGACGGCTCCGCGAGGTCGCCCTGTTCAAGGCCGAGCCTCCTTCATCCGATCGTGCGCCGCACCTCACGCCGGAGACGGCCACAGAGGTGCTGGCTGCCGCGGCATTCAAGAGCCGGGACGAGATCCTGCGGCTTATCTCCGAGCGCTCGCGGCCGATGGTCGCGACGTCGGCCCAACCGGCGGCCGAGCCGCGTGTCGAGGCTTTGTCAGGTTCACTTGCCCCGGGGCAAGTGAACTCGCTCGCGGACCTCTGCAGGACGCCGGATGGCGGGGCCGCACCGGTTCCGCCGTCGCCGTCGCACGTGAATAGCGCGCGTCGCGGCCGCGTGTCGGTATCCGCGACCGGTGGCCATGAGGTCCGGCTGTCCATCACCGAAGCAGAGCACGAAGACTTGCGCCGGGCGCAGACGCTTCTCGGCCACGCGGTGCCGTCGGGTGATCTGGCGTTGATCTACGCGCGGGCGATGAAGCACTACTTGGCGTTCCTCGAGAAGCAGCGCTTCGGCGTGAAGCGCTGCGCGGTGGGGGCGGCAGGCAGCGCCACGAGCGAGAACGTGCCAGCGACGAGCGATGCCGCCCCGGGATCACATGCGCCGGAGCAAGTGGACCACGTGCGTTGTGGTCGCGGGATTCCCAAGGCGCTGCGGGGCCTGGTCTGGGAACGCGACAGCGGCCGCTGTGCGTTCGTGAGCGCGGACGGACATCGGTGCGACTCGACGCAACGACTCGAGCTGGACCACGTCACGCCGCTCGCCAAGGGCGGCAGGAGCACGCCCGAGAACCTTCGCGTCCTGTGCCGAGCGCACAATCAATACGAGGCTGAGCGGGTGCTGGGGAAGGACCACATCCAGACGAAGCGCGAACTCGCGCAGCGCGAGCGGGCGCGGGCCAAGGTCGCGGCCAAGGCCGACGCGGCTCGAGCCAAGGTCAAAGGTGCCGTCGAGGCAATCGTGGTACGAGCGAGCGCCGCTCGGCCGAAGGCGCGTGATGCGGCGCGGCAGGTTCGCTACAACGACATTCACGGAGCGCTGGTCGGCCTGGGCTTCAAGGTCGCCCAGGCAAAGTTCGGCGCGGAGCTGGCCGATGAGATGCCGGATGCGTCACTCGAGGCGTGCGTGAGGCACGCGCTGACCGTGCTCACTCGCCCGTTGGCGATGCGCGGCGAGCGGATGGCGCGGTCTACGGCGTGAGCGCAAGCGGCCGAAACCCGGCCGATGCCAAGGGCTCCCGCCCGCCCGCTCGTGCGGCGCGGCGAGTGGAGAGCGAGGCGCACGGCGTGAAAGCGAGCGGCCGAAGCCGGCCGATGCCAATGGCGTGCGCCCGGCTCGGGGCTGCATCGATACGGTCTGCTCAAGACAATACCGCTCAGTCCGAGGGCTTCCCGACAGGCTTCAGCTTCGCGTCAGCAGAACTCGCGACCGCGAGCAGCCCGGATCCGCGCCGTGTGTTCCTGACGCGCGGCCACGCTCCGGTTAGCCACAGCGCGAACGCGAGCAGTGCTAGGCTCGAGGCGATCGCGTGGTGCAGGATCAATCGGGCCGGGTCGGCGACCGGACCCACGGCACGCACGACGAGTGCCGCTGCGAGCAGCGTGACGACGAGCGAGGTGAGCACGACTCGCTCCTCGGTCATGGCGTGGCCGCCGTGCGAGACCACGACGCGCGTGCCGATGCCGAGCGTGAGCAGCGCGTAGCCACCCACGAACGCCACGTGCCACGCTTCGACGCGGTGAATCGGGAACAGTGCGGCGAGCGTGAACCCCACAGCCATGCACCAGCCCGCGCCCCACAGGCTCCAGGACAGCCGGTCGCGCCGGCCGGGCGCTCGCCACAGCTTCCATGCCAACTGCGTGCTGGCGAGCACGGCGAGCGCGCGCACCCAACCGGCGGCGGTGACGAAGCCAGTCAGCTCGCTGTGCAGGGCGATCACCAACAGTAGTGCGATCGCGAGCGTGAACAGTCGCCGCCGTAGGCGCTGGCCGGCCTTGGCCACGCCGACGATGTCGAGGGGCTGCTTCATCAATGTGAACGTGGGCACGAGCAGCGAGCCGAGCCCCAGCACGAGCGCGGGCATCATGCCGAGCGAGACACAGCGAAGCCCGGCGCGCTCGGCCGTGGGGGGCGCCCAGCCGCTCGCGGCCATGGCCTGCACGATGCCGCCGGCAAGCCCAAGCGCGAGTCCGGTGGCGACAAGCAGGAACTCTTCGGGGGGTGCCGCGACTCCGGGCCGCACGCGCCGGCCGACGATGAATGCCAGCAGCGCGAGGGCGGCCAGCCACGCCCACGCGGCAGCGGGAACGCCGACGGCGCGCAGCGCGATGAACGATGCGACTGCCGTGGTGATCGCGGCCAACTCGCGCCCCGAGCAGCGGGGCCCATGGGTGAACGCCGGCATGGCGGTGAGCAGGAATCCGCACACGAACGCCAGCTCGAATCCCTGCGCGAGCAGTGCGCCGTGTTCCGGGCCGGGCCACGCGATCGGCAAGCTCGCCGGCCACCACGGCGCCAGCGACAGGGCGTACGCCACCCACGGCAGCAGCCCGAGCATGGCGGCCACGATGCCGAGCGGAAACAGCACGCGATACGGGTCCGGTGCCGTGCGCGCGCCGGCGGGCGGTTGAGGCTTCACTTCGTCCTTGCGCACGAGCTCCACGGGGAGGGCCTCCAGGTGTCGCGAGCCGGAGGCCCGCCTGCCTTACTGGTCAGATCGCGCGCCGAGCACGGCCGGAAGGGCCGCGCTCATTCCAGCGTCTTCGAGAAGCGCCGGGTCGCGAACGTGAAGAACGCCAGTGCAAACGCTGCCAGCGCCAGCGCCTGCGGCCACAGCTGGGTGAGCCCGTTGCCCTTGAGGACGATGCCGCGGATCAGCTCCAGGTAGTACGTGAGCGGCAGCAGCAGACCGAGCCATCGCGCGGCGTCCGGCATGGCCTCGCGCGGGAACATGAACCCCGACAGCAGCACGTTCGGCAGCATGAACAGGAGCGCCGTCTGCGTGACCTGCGCTTGGTTGCGCCCCAGCGTCGAGATGAACAGCCCCAGCCCGAGATTGGCGACGATGAACAGGAATGTGGCGCCGTAGAGCGCGAGCAGCGGGCCGCGCACCGGCATCTGGAACACGAAGTAGCCGGCCAGCAGCGCGGTGGTCATCTGAACGTAGCCCACCAGCACGTACGGGGCGATCTTGCCCAGCATGATCTCCCAGTTGGCAAGCGGCGTGACGATGAGCTGCTCGAGCGTGCCGGTCTCGCGCTCGCGCACGATGGAGAGCGCCGTGATGATGATGAGGATGTTGCTGAGGATCATGCCAATCACGCCCGGCACGATGAACACTGCGCTGCGGAGCGCGGGGTTATAAAGCGGTCGCACGCGAACGTCCACCGGCAGCTTCGATGACGGGTTCGCGCCGGAGCGTTGCCCGACGATGGCGATGTTCAGGCGCTGGCCCACTAACTGCGCGGCCCCGATGGCGTTTTGCGACGCGGTCGGATCGCTGGCGTCGACCAGCACCTGCACTTTCGCGGTCTGCCCGCGCTTGAGGCTCCGCGCGTAGTCCGGCGGCAGCACCACGGCCGCGCGCGCCTCGCCGGCGTCCACGGCGGCAATCGCGTCCGCGTACGAATGCACGTGCCGGCGCACCACGAAATTGTCGGTGGAGGTGAGCCGCTGCACGAACTCGCGGCTCTGCTGCGTGCGGCTCTGGTCGAACACCACCGTGGGCAGGTGGCGCACATCGGTACGGATGGCGAACCCGAAAATGAGCAACTGCATGACCGGAACCGCCAGCATGAGCCGCAGCGTGGCCGGGTCGCGGCGCATCTGCACGAACTCCTTCTTCACCATCGCGCCCAGGCGCTCGAGGTTCATGCGTCCTTCTCTTGGAGCTGGATGAACACGTCCTCGAGCGTGTCTGTGCCGCCGAACTGGTGCTTCACCTCGGCCGGCGTGCCGTGTGCGACGAGGTGGCCACGCGACAGGAACGCCAGCCGATCGAACCGCTCGGCCTCGTCCATGTAGTGCGTGGTCACGATCATGGTCACACCTTCGGAAGCGCGTTCGCGGATGATCGTCCAGAACAGCCGCCGCGCGGCCGGGTCCACGCCGGCGGTGGGCTCGTCCAGGAACACCACCTCGGGCGAGTGCAGCATGGCGCAGGCAAGCCCGAGACGCTGCTTCTGCCCGCCGGACAGCACCCCTGCGAGCCGCACGCCCAACTCGGCGAGCCGCATGGCGTTCTTGGCCCACAAGATGCGCCCGGCCAGTGACGCACCGAGGCTGTAAACGCCGCCATAGAACGCGAGGTTCTCGTCCACGGTGAGGTCGCGGTAAAGGCCGAACGACTGCGACATGTAGCCGATCCGCGACTTCACGCGCTCGGGCTCGGTGGACACGTCGGCGCCCGCCACAAGGGCGGTGCCCTGCGTGGGGCGAATGAGCCCGCACAACATGCGGATGGTCGTGGTCTTGCCCGAGCCGTTGGGCCCGAGGATGCCGAAGATCTCGCCGGCGCGGATCGAGAACGAGACGTGGTCCACGGCCGCGAGCGAGCCGAAGCGCTTGACCAGATCGCGCACCTCGACCACGTCGCGAGCGCCGTTCATGAGCGGGCCCCGCGGCGCACCGCAGCCCCGGGGCGGAGCTTCATGGCGCTGCCGAAATCCGTGCATCGGCGGGCAGCCCGGCCTTGAGCGCTCCGTTGCTCCTCGCCAGCACGAGCTTCACGCCGAACACCAGATTGGCCTGCTCCTCCTCGGTGAGCGCGGCTCGCGGCGTGAACTCCGCCTCGCTGGCGATGCTGACGACGCGGCCCGCGTACGGCTGCTTGGAGCCGATCGGCCGCACCTCGGCCGTGGCACCCAGGCGCAGCCTCGTCAGCAGCGGGGCCGCGACGTACACGCGCATCCACAGCGAGTCGGGATCCCCGAGCGTGAGCACCGGCGCGTTGGGCGGCACCAGTTCGCCTGCCTGATAGTTCACCAGCAGCACAACGCCCGAGCGCGGCGCGGTCAGCACCAGTTCGTTCGCGCGGCTCCTGGCCCCCGCCAGTTGCGCGAGCGCGGCGGTTGCACCCTGTTTTGCGGCCGTCACCTGCGAGTGGCGGAAGCCCGCATCTTGAAGTCGCACCTGCTCGCGCGCGCCGGCGGTTCGCGCCTCGGCCGCGCGCAGCGAGAGACGCGCCTGATCCATCTCGGCGGGCGGGGCAACGCCCGACTTGAACAGCTTGTCGGTGCGCTCGAACGTCACGCGCGCCTGCTCTAGGTCGGCTTCGGCCACGCGCAGTGCCTCGCGCGCGATCATCAGCTCGGCCGGCCGGGCGCCTTGCTGCAGATCGCGCGCCTGCGACTGCGCTCTCTCGGCCTCGGCCGCCTGTGCCGCCAGTTGCGCCGCGATCTCGCCGCGGTCCAGCACGGCGAGTGTGTCGCCGGCCCGAACGCTGTCCCCTTCGTTCACGCTCAGGCGCACCAACCGGCCGCCGATGAACGACGCGATGTCCACCTCGTCCATCTCGATCGTGCCCGAGCCGCGGATGGTTCCGTCGCCGCGCGAGCAACCGGCGGCGACGAGAGTCACAATCAGCAGCGCGGCGCGCACGAGCCGTGCACGGAAGCGCCGCGCGCTCATCGCGGCGTCAGCGGCGGACGTCGGGCAGCAGCATCGCGATGCGGCCGACGAGCGCCGTGCGTAGCGCTGCCGCGTCATGGAGACCGGCCGCGCGCAGAGCCTCGGGCGCATCGCCGTTCGTGAGCATGGCCGCACTCACCACCTCGAGCCGACCCGCGGCGCGCACAACGTACGCATCCCCCATGCGCAGCGTGTCGAGCGGCTCGCGCGAGACGATCGCCAGGTAGCCGGCCGGGAGGCCCGCGACACGTGCGGCTTGCGTGGCGTCGAGCGGGAACGCGAACGCTCTCCGCAGCGCGGCGAAGCGCTCGCGCGCCTGCGCGGCGTCGTGGCCGTAAAGGCTCGGATCGAGCGAGAGCGTGTTCACCACCAGTTCGGCACCGGGGCGCGCGCCGTCGCCGGGGTCCGCGGCCGTGGCCAGCACGGGCACGCGCAGCCGTCCGGCGTCGCGCGAGGCGTCGCCAGTGGCACGCTCGGGCGCGGCCGCCGCTCCCGCGGCACCGGCGTCGGTCACCGCAAAGCCAGCGCGCATGCGCTCCCACGCACCGGTCAGCGCGTCGTGGTCGGCACGGCCGTTGCGACCGCGGCTCTTGACGCGCGCCCAGGCACGGTAGAGTTGTTCGTAAGCGCCGTCCCCCAGCGCAAGCGCGATGCGGGCCGCCACATCCTCGCCGGGCACCTTGCGGCCGTGCTCGATATTGAACAGGAACGAGGTCGCGAGTCCGCCCGCGGCTTCCGAGAGCCGCTTGTACGACAACCCCTGCGCCATACGGAGCGAACGGATGCGCGTGGCGACCGGGTCGTCCGCGACGGCAGGTGCGTCATGAGCGGGCGTCTTGCTGATCATGCGGGCCAAGCTAGCGCGTTCTCTCACGGGATGCCAATTGCGAGGCCGCATCGTGCTCGGCGCGCGCCCGTACGCACCTGCCCGGCGTCGGGAGCAGCGCGCTTGTGGCCTCGGCAGTACGCGCCTAGCTTCACGGAATCGGCTTTGCACCGTTCCTTCCCAACAGGAGGTCCCATGTCGCACCGCCTCGCCGCGACGGCGACCGCGCTGCTGCTGACCCTGCCCCTGCCTGTCCTCGCGGCGAGCAGCCCGGCCAAGGGCAAGGCGGCACCGGCACCGGCGCTGTCCCCCGCCACCTATCCGGTGGAGCGATACACGCTCGATAACGGGATCACCGTGATCCTGCACGAGGACCACACGGTGCCCGTCGTGTGCTTCTGGCAGTGGTACAAAGTGGGCTCGCGCAACGAGCGCCAGGGCATCACCGGCTTGTCGCACTTCTTCGAGCACATGATGTTCAACGGCTCGCCGAATGTGCCACCCAAGGAGTACGACCGCCAACTCGAGACGCGCGGTGCCTACTCGAACGCGTTCACGAGCTATGACATGACCGCGTACTTCGAAGAAGGCGGCAAGGACTCGTTCGAGAAGATGCTCGAGCTGGACGCCGATCGCATGCGCGCGCTGCTGTTCGCGCCCGACCTCCTGAAGAGCGAGGTCGAGGTGGTACGTGAAGAGCGCCGCTTCCGCACCGACAATTCGGTGCCGGGCCTGCTGAACGAGTCGCTCTACGCCACGGCGTTCATGGCCTCGCCGTACGGCTGGCCGGTGGTGGGTTGGATGAAGGACCTCGAGCGCATCACGCGCGACGAGATGGTGGATTACTTTCGCACGTACTACGCGCCCAACAATTGCGTGCTGTTGCTGGTTGGCGACTTCGAGCCGGCCGACGCCAAGACGAAAATCGCAAAGTACTTCAGCGGCATCCCGCGCCAGACGCCGCCTTCCGCGCCGGTGAACGCCGAGCCCGACCAGAACGGCGAGCGCCGCGTCGAGGTGCGCTACCCGAGCGAGACGGTGTCGTTCCAGGTGGGCTACAAGGCACCGTCCGTGCTGAGTGAAGACATCTGGGCGCTCGATGTGGTGGCCAACGTGCTGTCCGGCGGAGAATCGTCGCGGCTGCACCAGGCGCTCGTCTACGAACAGCAGATCGCGCTGTCCGTGAACGCGTCGTTCCAGGCCGGGCTCGAGCCGGGCTTGTTCGAGTTCTATGTCGAGATGAAGCCGGGCAAGGGTGCCGCCGAGGGCGAGAAGGCGCTGTGGGCCGAGGTCGAACGTCTCGCCACCGAGGGCCCGACCGAGCGCGAGCTGCAGAAGGCGCGCAACCAGGCCGAATCCGGGTTCATCTCGGCGCTCAAGACCAACAACGGTGCCGGCCGCACGCTCGGCTTCTTCGAGCACATCCACGGCGACTACCGCAAGATGTTCTCGGCCATCGAGCGCTACCGCGCCGTCACCGCCGACGACTGCCGCCGCGTCGCCAAGCAGGTGTTCGACGCCACGCGTCGCACCACGGCGGTGCTGGTCCCACTCGCGGTCGGACAGGAGGCCACGCCATGAGCCGCTGCATGGACTTCAGGCGGCCGCCGGCCGTATCGCTTGCAGCGGGGCTCGCGCTGGCCGCACCCATCGCTGCGGCGCTCGCGCTGATGGCGCTGCTCGCGGTGCCCACTCCGGCCGCTGCCGCGGCGAAAGCGAAAGGCTCACCGAAAAGCTCCAAAAGCGCGTGGACGCGCCTGACGTTGCCGAACGGGCTTCAGGTCATCGTGGTGCCCACATCGCGCCTGCCGCTGGTGGACTTTCGCCTCGTGGCGCGCGCCGGGTCGGTGAACGACCCGGCCGGGCGCGAGGGTGTGGCCCGACTCACCGCCGAGTTGCTCACGCAAGGCGCTGGTCCGCGTGACGCCAAGCAGGTCGCGGGCGACATCGAGTTCGTGGGCGGTTCGCTCGAGGCGTTCGCCGGCGCCGACCAGTTCGTCGTGAGCGGCGAAGTGCTCAAGAAGGACCTGGCCCTCGGGCTCGAGGTGTTCCGCGACGTGATCGTGTCCCCGCGTTTCTCGGCCGAGGAGTTCGAGCGCAAGAAGGAGGAGACCCTCGGCCAGATCGCGTCCGACAAGAGCGAGCCGTCCGTGATCGCCGAGAATGCGATGACGCGCTGGTTCTGGGGCGACAACCCGCTCGGCCACCCCGCTATCGGCTGGGAAGCGAGTGTCAAGACCATCACGCGAGACGACGTGATCGCGTATCACCGCCGCTGCCTCACGCCCGAGCGATCCGTGCTCGTCGTGGTCGGCGACGTGAACCCGGCCGCGATCGTCGAATCGCTCAAGAAGTCGTTCGCCGGCTGGAAGAAGTCGGGTACTGCTCCCGGCGCGGATCCCTACGGTCCGGCGGCCGCGATCCAGGGCCGCACACTGCGCATCGTCAACAAGCCCGAGGCCACACAGACGCAGATCCGCATGATGTGCCCGTCCGTGCCGCGCAGTCACCCCGACTGGTACGCCATCCAGGTGGCCAACACGATCTGCGGCGCGGGGTTCACCTCCAGGCTCGTGAACTCGATTCGTGTCGAGCAGGGACTCACCTACAGCATCTCGAGCCGCTTCCAGCAGAACCGTAGCGCCGGCGCGTTCCGCATCACGACGTTCACGCGCAACGAACAGCTGCGAAAGTGCGTGGATGCGGTGTTGTTCGAGGTGAAGAAGCTGGTGGATGAGGGGCCCACGGCCGCCGAGTTGGACAAGTCGCGCAACTACTTGAAGGGCCAGTTTCCGCTCGGGCTGCAGTCGCCGGACGATCTGGCCGGCGAGATCGCGAACGCCGAATTTTTTGGACTACCCCAGGACTTCATCGCCAGCTATCCCGACAAGGTCGGCGCGGTCACGATGGAAGACGTGAAGCGCGTGCTCAAGAGCTACTTCTGCACCGACGACCTCAAGATCCTCGTGGTCTCGAACGGCGAGATGGCGAAGAAGGCGCTGGACGGCCTGGGAACCCTCGAGGTGAAGGAGATCGATTGAGCCGCGCGGAACCGGGCGCGAAGGCGTGGGGAGGCTTTCACCCCAACATCATCGCGCTCGGGTTCACGTCGTTCTTCACCGACATCTCGAGTGAGATGCTGGTGCCCGTGATGCCCCTGTTCGGGACCGCCACGCTGGGTGCGTCGGTGGCGAGCCTGGGGCTCATCGAGGGCATCGCAGAGGCCACCGCATCGGCGCTGCGACTGGTG